>JAQTNZ010000481.1 GCA_028713595.1 Methylovulum sp.
CCGGCTATGGTTATGCTCTTGCAAATGGCACAACTCATGGGTGATGACATAATCAATACAATCCTTCGGGGCGGCGATCAGTTCAGGGTTAAGGATGATATGGCCTTGGCTGGTGCAGCTTCCCCATCGCTTGGGCATAAAGCGCAACTGGAAACCTTGGTCATGCGCAATGCCCAGCTTGGCAACCTGTTACAGGCAAACGTCATAGCGTTCCAAGAAAACCGTGTTCGCCCTCAGCCGATACCAGCTTTGTAGCAATGCCTTAACCTTTTCGGTGTTGTTGGGGTCAACCGTCACGACGGCCAACCGGCCATAGGAAAGCCTGACCTGTTCCGCCTCCCCATGAAGGATAAGCAACCGGTATTGCCTGCCCAAATAGCGGTGCGTTTCACCGGAAACGTATTGCCGTGGCGGCAAAACAGGCGGATAGGCCGCAAACTGCCTTTGCTGCTTAAAAATCCACGCGGCGTTTTTTTTGACCTTGGCGGCAATCGCTTCGGCACTGGCCGTCATCGGCGCATCGACCACCACCGCCCCATCTGGGTAGACATGAATGGCTAAGGTTTTGCGGTCGCACGCGTTGACGGCATAGACAATTTCCGTCTCGCCAAACCACAACGATTGCGCAAGTCCGCCCATTAACCATCCCGCCGCTCGGCGATAGCCAGCACCTGCGTGGTGATACGCTCGATACACTCCAAGCCCATTGCCAGTTCATAGCGGCCTTTCAAGCTGTAGAGATAATCTTCCAGCTCATTCAGCATCTGGTTTTTAATGTCCTGATTCTTCGTCCAATCGCGGATTTTATGCTCGCGGATAATCTCGTCAAGGCGCACGGCGGTTTCGGCGGCAAACCGCTCCGGCGTATAGCCCGCCACCGCATAATTTGCCAACGGCTCCTGGATGATACCGTAATAGGCTTTCGCCTCATCGCGGTTACTTAACATGTCCGGCAGGGTAGAAGCCGTTTTGCCGCGCACGGCATCTAACGTGCCGTACATCCGCTCCAGATAGTCTTTGTCAGACAGCCGTTTCGCCCGGTGTTCGGCAATCGCCTCATCAATCAGTTCGGAGAGGCGTTTGTACAACGCTGGGTCTTCTTCCATCTTCTCGGTGATGGTCTTTTTTAGCCGCGAAGCAATCGCATCGGCTTTGGCGGCATCGCCTTCAATCGAGGCAATCTCTTTGTCAAATGCGTCCAAGGCAAACACATTCACCGGGGCAATGAGCTGCTTAACCGCATCGGCTCCGATGTACTTATTGACCATATTGCGGATTTGCTGCTCATAAGACGAATAGTCCACCGACTCGCCATAACGTTGCTTGACCGCCTGCCTGAGATTGAGGAAGTATTTCAGATCATCCTTATAGCGGGCGATACGCTGGGCGGGCGTGTCATCCTGAAACTTGGCGTTGGCTAAAGCCAATTGCAGGGTTTTGGCAAATGCCCCCACGCGCTCATAAAACTGCTGCCGCCGATCTTCCGGCTCCAAATGCCGTTGCATGGCCTCCAAATCCTTAAGGTTGCCCACCGCCTTAAACACCTCCCAAACATTGGTATGGCGTTGCGGCAACAGCTTAATATCCTCAGCGACATCGGTCAGCGTGCCTGCAATGTCTTCAGGGTCAAAGCCCTCGTTTTCCAAGGCGGCATAGGTGTCGATGGCTTCGTTCAGTTCGCCGAAAATGCCGCGATAATCAATCACCAAACCAAAGTCCTTGCCATCAAACAAACGGTTGACGCGGGCAATCGCCTGCAAAATGTTATGCTCCTTCAAACGTTTATCCAGATACAACACACTGTTGCGCGGCGCATCAAACCCCGTCAGCAACTTATCCACCACAATCAGGATTTCCGGCTCCTCGGAATGCTTAAACGCCTTAATGATGCTGGTTTGATATTTTTCATCACTGCCATATTTCGCCATCATCGCCTTCCAGAACACTTGCACATCCTGTAAAGTGTCTTCATCGACCGCTTGATTGCCTTCGCGGGTGTCGGGCGGCGAAATCACCACCTCCGCCGCCACTTCGCCAAATTCATCGAAATATTTCTTATAACGCAACGCCATTGCCTTGCTGGACACGGCCAGTTGGCCTTTTTTGCCCGTGCCCCTGAACGTAGCTTTAAAATGCTGGCCAATGTCATAGGCAATTTCCGCAATCCGCTGGTCGGATTTGCTCAACTCTTCCTCGCGGCGGAACTTCTGCTTTAAATCGGCTTTTTGTTTCGGTGTCAGGCCATCAGTAATGCGCTCGAACCATTTATCAATCTGCGCCTGGTCGCCGTGCAATTCGCTCATACGGCCTTCATACAACAGCGGCGCGACCGCACCATCCGCCACCGCCTGATTCATCGTATATTTATGGATAAAGCCGCCGAACTTCTTGGCCGTGGTCTGCTCTTTTTTCAGCAACGGTGTGCCGGTAAAACCGATATAACAGGCATTCGGGAAAACATTCTGCATCTTGGCATGGGAAACCCCGTATTGCGAACGGTGCGACTCATCCACCAAAACAAAAATATTGCTGCTGGTGTCGCTGATTTTGCGCTTGCGGCTGGCCGATTCAAACTTGTCGATAATCGTCGTGATAATGCTGGCCTTATTGCGCGTGATCAGCTCCAACAAATGTTCGCCCGTCTTGGCTTGCACCACCGGTTTGCCGCAGGCATGGAAAGTCTTATAAATCTGGTCATCCAAATCCACCCGATCCGTGACCAAGACAATCTTAGGATTCTGAATATCGGGGGCTAACACTAAAGCCTTGGCGAGCATAACCATCGTCAGCGATTTGCCGGAACCCGTGGTATGCCAAATCACCCCGCCCGGCCTGGGGCTGTCGCCTTTGCGTTGCGTCACCTTCGCTAAGGTTGCCGCCACCGCAAAATACTGCTGATAACGGCAGACTTTCTTTTCTTTGTTGTCGAACACAATGTACTGGTAAACCAATTCCAGCAAACGCGCCGGCCTGAATAGGCTATGGATGGCTTGGTCTTGCGGCGACGGCTGGCATTGCCCGGATTGCCACAGCGTTTCCAGCGTCCGGC
>JAQTNZ010000482.1 GCA_028713595.1 Methylovulum sp.
GAGCTGACTGGATACAAGCCAGCAAAGCCACGCGGCTGCACCCGTTGAAACCCCGTTAGCTGTTCGGCAGCGGGTTTGTCCGTCCAAGTGATGGTATCCCCGACAGGCGCACCAAAAATATCCTTAATCCCGGCCACCAAAAAACCCACTTCACCTGTGTTCAGAATGTCTTTTTCCAAGCGCTTGGGCGTGAACACGCCGACCTTTTCTGCTAAAAATGACTTGCCCGTCGACATGATGGTAATTTTTTGCTTGCGCCGGATGCTGCCGTGCATAATGCGGATCAGCGACACCACGCCCAAATAGCTGTCGAACCAAGAATCAATAATCAAGGCTTGCAACGGCCCGTCAATATTGCCTTGTGGCGGCGGCACTTTCAACACCAATTGTTCCAGCACATCATGAACACCCAAACCCGTCTTCGCGCTAATCATTAACGCTTCGTCCGCCGGAATACCAATCACTTCTTCAATTTCAGTCTGCACCCGTTCTGGCTCGGCAGACGGCAAATCAATTTTGTTCAGGACAGGCACAACTTCCAAACCTTGCTCTATTGCCGTATAGCAGTTTGCCACGCTTTGCGCTTCCACACCTTGGGCGGCATCGACCACCAACAACGCGCCTTCGCAAGCCGCCAGCGACCTTGACACTTCGTAAGAGAAATCGACATGACCAGGCGTATCGATAAAATTTAACATATAAGTCTCACCATCCTTCGCCTTAAAATCCAAGGTGACGCTTTGTGCTTTGATGGTAATGCCTCGTTCGCGCTCAATGTCCATGGAATCGAGAACTTGGGCGGACATTTCTCGTTCAGTCAAACCGCCACAAATCTGTATAAAACGGTCTGCCAACGTCGATTTGCCATGATCGATATGCGCAATAATGGAGAAATTTCTGATATGTTTTAAATCCACTGATGTTCTGCTGATGAATGAGGTTATTAAGGGTATGTCGGGTGCGAGAGCGCTAAATCACTGTATCGCTTGAATATGGCGGGCATTGTAACAGATTCATGCCCAATTAAGGGTGTTGGGCTGCGCTTTCTGGCAATTTTGGGCAAAAACCTTCCGCGCCCTAAAAATAAACCGCCCGGCCCAAAGCCCGGCGGCGGCCCTGCCGTGCCATCCGCCAGCATCAGCCAAAAACCATTAACGCGAGCCGTAGACCACAATCGTCTTGCCATGGGCGGTCAACAGCTTCTTATTTTCCAACTCGCGTAAAATGCGTCCGGCCATTTCCCTAGAGCAACCGACCAGCCTGCCGATTTCTTGGCGGGAAATATGCAGCTGCACACCGTCAGGATGGGTCATCGCATCCGGTTGTTGGCACAAATCCAACAACGCCCGCGCAATCCGGCCCTCGACATCCATAAACGCCAAATCGGTAAACTTGCGGCTGGTCGTCAACAACCGCTCCGACAACTGCTCACCAATCATATATAACAAATCCGGCGCGTATTCCAACAGGTCATGCCTCAACAAGTGCCTAAAATGCGCATAACCGACCTCGGCCAGATAACTGGAGCAGCGGGTCTTGACCATCACCTTACGCTCTTCCGGGTCTTTAAAAATGCCCACCTCACCCAGAAACTCATTCTTATTGACATAAGCAAGCATCAGCTCCTGCTTGCTGTCAACATCTTCGGCACAGACACTCACCGACCCCTCAATAATATAGTACAACCTGTCACCGCTATCGCCCGGCTTCATAATGACGGCTTTGGACGGGTAGTGTTTTTTATGGCAAAGCTTTAAAAAGGCTGTCAATGCTTCGGGCCGATATAATTGTAGTGGGTTGTCCAAGGTCATACGCGTCAAGAATCCTATATTTTGGTGGTGGCGCAAAGTGTTATCCTAGAATTTTAGCAAAAAATCAACCTAGGGGCGTTATCAATCTACATTTATATGCTACCCTATGCGTCTTTTTTCGCTAGGGAGAAAAATAACCATGCAAGCAACAATCAAATGGATAGACGGTGTCATGTTTGTCGGCGAGACCGGTAGCGGCCATGCCGTCATCATTGATGGCCCGCCCGACCACGGCGGCCGCAACATGGGCGTGCGCCCTATGGAGCTGCTGTTGCTAGGCGTTGGCAGTTGCTCATCATTTGATGTCGTGCAGATATTACAAAAAGGCCGCAATAACGTCACCCACTGCGTCACCGAAGTGACCGCCGAACGGGTGGATGCCGTACCCAGCGTGTTTAGCAAAATCCATTTGCATTTTATTGTCACAGGCCATGATCTGAAAGCGGCTACAGTGGAGCGGGCAGTCAAACTGTCAGCCGAAAAATACTGCTCCGCATCCATCATGCTCAGTAAAGCAGTTGAAATCACCCATGATTTTGAAATTATCGAGGTTTAACTATTTTGAACAAATTGCAATTACACGGCTTTAACAACCTGACCAAGTCGCTCAGTTTTAATATCTATGATATTTGCTACGCCCCAGCCGAACAGCAACAGGCCTATATCGAATACATTGATGAAGCCTACAATGCCACCCGCCTGACGCAAATCCTTAAGGACGTCGCCGAAATTATCGGTGCCCAAATCCTTAACATAGCGCACCAAGATTACGACCCGCAAGGGGCCAGCGTCACCATGCTGATCTCCGAAGGCGATGTCACGCCGCCGATGAGCATGAACAGCCAATCACCCGGCCCTTTGCCCGAAACCGTGCTGGCGCATCTGGACAAAAGCCACATCACCGTCCACACTTATCCAGAAAGCCACCCCGACAACGGCATCAGCACCTTCCGCGCTGACATAGACGTGTCCACCTGTGGCCGCATCTCGCCACTGAAAGCCCTAAACTACCTGATCCACAGCTTCGAGTCCGATGTCGTGACTATGGACTACCGTGTCCGGGGCTTTACCCGCGACATCTCCGGCAAAAAACATTACATCGACCATAATATCACTTCTATCCAAAACTATATTGCCAAAGACACCCAAGAAAGTTACCAGATGATAGATGTCAACGTCTACCACGAAAACATCTTCCACACTAAAATGATGCTCAAGGAAACCGAACTGGA
>JAQTNZ010000483.1 GCA_028713595.1 Methylovulum sp.
CAAGCATTTGGGCAAATTGTTCCAGCATACCTTTACCGCCGCCAAAAAAGTCCGCACCGACACCGCCATCGGCTCCAGTCCGGTGTCGGTCGCCTTTGCTGCCGTACAGTTGGCCCAGCAAATTTTCGACAAACTCAGCGAACAAACCGCGTTGCTGATCGGCGCGGGCGAAACTATTGAGCTGACCGCGCGGCATTTGACCCAACAGGGCATAGGCCGGTTAATCATCGCTAACCGCACTTATGACAAAGCCCACGCCTTGGCGGTGCAATTTAACGGCTATGCGATAGACTTGTCGGAATTGCCCAACCATCTGGCCGAGGCCGATATTGTCATTTCTTCAACCGCCAGTTCTTTGCCAATCTTAGGCAAGGGGCGGGTGGAAAGCGCCTTGAAAAAACGCAAGCACAAGCCGATGTTTATGGTCGATTTGGCAGTGCCCCGCGATATTGAGGCCGAAGTGGAGCAACTGCGGGATGTCTACCTATACACGGTCGATGATTTGCAGCACACTATTGACCAAAATATGAATTCACGCCGCCTGGCGGCGGAACAGGCGGAAGAGATCATCGACACCCAAGTCGAATATTTTTTGGCTTGGTTACGCGCCCAAGGGGCGCAATCGACCATCCGTGACTTTCGTCTGTCCGCCGAACACATCCGCGATGAAGCCCTGCAAAAAGCCCTGCTCGCGCTAAAAAACGGCGCGGCCGCCGAAGAGACCTTAAGCCGTCTCGCCCACACCCTGACCAATAAACTGATCCATACGCCCAGCACCCAAATCAGGATAGCCGCCGAAAACGAACGTCATGATTTGGTCGCCGCTGCCCGCGAAATTTTTAAACTCAGCGACACTCAATGAAAAAATCCATACAAACCAAGCTTGAAAACCTGTGCGAACGTTATGACGAAATCGCCGCCCTGCTCTCGGAACCGGAAGTGCAGAACAACCAAAACCGCTTCCGCTCTTTAGGCCAAGAATACGCCCAAATCACGCCGTTGGTCGAATGTTATAAACGTTATGAGCAAGCGCAGGAACTGCTTGCCGCCGCCAAGGAGATGCTCAATGACAGCGATGCCGAGATGCGCGAGTTGGCTAAAGAGGAAATGCGTGAGGCGGATAACCAGATGGAGATACTCGACCACGAATTGCAGTTGTTGTTATTGCCTAAAGACCCTAACGATAACCGCAATATCTTTTTGGAAATCCGCGCCGGGACGGGCGGCGATGAAGCGGCGATCTTTTCCGGCGATTTGTCGCGCATGTACCAACGCTATGCCGAACGCCGGGGCTGGCAAACGGAAATCATCAGTGAAAGCCCCGGTGAGCACGGCGGCTATAAGGAGGTCATCTTGCGCGTTTCTGGCCGTGACGTGTATTCGCAACTAAAATTTGAGTCGGGTGCCCACCGCGTCCAACGGGTACCGGAAACCGAATCGCAAGGCCGTATCCATACGTCCGCCTGTACGGTGGCGATTATGCCGGAAGTGGAGGAGGTCGATGCCATCGACATCAATCCGGCGGATTTAAAGGTGGACACTTACCGCGCTTCAGGGGCGGGTGGTCAGCATATCAATAAAACGGAGTCGGCGATCCGTATCACCCATATCCCTACGGGGGTGGTGGTGGAATGTCAGGATGAGCGCTCGCAACATAAAAACCGCGCCCGCGCTATGTCGTTGCTGGCTTCGCGCCTGCTGTCCGCCGAGCAGGAAAAACATCATGCCGAGCAATCGGCAACGCGTAAGCTGCAAGTCGGCAGCGGCGACCGTTCCGAGCGCATCCGCACCTATAACTACCCGCAAGGCCGCCTTACCGATCACCGTATCAACCTGACGTTGTATAAGCTGGAAGATATTATGCAAGGGGGGCTGGAGCAGGTTATCCAGCCGCTCATTAGTGAACATCAGGCGGAAATGTTGACGCAATTGGGTGAAGATTAACTGCTAGATTGAGGCGTTTATTGGCAACGAACGCCTACGGATTAGGGGGTAAAAAGCCTGTGCTATTGGCATACAGGTGTAACTTTGGGTGGCTGGCGTTGCGAGGCAACGCCCCACAGATTAAATCGTATGAAATTGATTTTTATTGAATATTTATTAACATAGCCTTTCTATGCCCTCTATCAAAACCCTATTGGCGCAAGCGGCCCAAGCCTTAAGCGCCACCAGCGGCTCCCCTGCCCTAGATGCCGAAGTCCTGCTGTATACGGTGTTGGGAAAGAATCGCACTTATCTGCGCACTTGGTGCGATAATACACCAAACCCAGCCCAGCAGGAACGCTTCCAATGGCTCTGCCAACAACGCTTGCAAGGTCAGCCGATCGCTTATCTAATCGGTGAGCGCGAGTTTTGGTCTCGGGATTTTATCGTCACCCCTGATGTGCTGATTCCCCGCCCCGATACCGAACGGCTGGTTGAACTCAGTCTGGAGCTGATCCCTAGCGACCGCAGCGCCACTATCTTAGACTTAGGCACCGGCTCCGGCATTATCGCCATTATCCTTGCCACTGAACGCCCCAACGCCCACGTCACCGCCACCGACCTTAACCCTAAGGCTTTAGCCATCGCCCGGCAAAACGCTGAACGCCATCATCTCACTAACATTAGTTTTTACCGAAGCGATTGGTTTGGGCAACTACCGCCCCAACGCTTCCAACTGATCGGCAGCAATCCACCCTATATCGACCCGCAAGATCCGCACCTGCAACAGGGTGATGTCCGTTTTGAGCCGGATTCGGCACTCATCGCCGCCGACCACGGCTTGCGCGACATTGACAGCATCGCCAAAACCGCGAAAAACTGGCTGGTGGCGGACGGGCATTTACTGATCGAGCACGGTTATGACCAAGAGACCGCCGTGCAGGCTATTTTTAAGGGTTATGGCTATCGGGAGGTGCAAACGTATCGGGATTTGTCAGGACAAGCGCGGGTGACAGGGGCAAGGGCTTAGGCAGTCACTTTGACCAGTTTCAAAAAACTATAACTAAACGCCACTTGTGGATCATCGGTTATATCTTCCCGTTCCACTTCCCGCCA
>JAQTNZ010000484.1 GCA_028713595.1 Methylovulum sp.
CCTGGAGACGCGGCTCATCCAAATGACAATGTCGCGGCAATTAAAGCACAAGGCCATACCGGAACCATTACCGAATGCACCGCTTGCCATAAAAACAACAGTTTGGCTTTAACCTTGAGCGGCCCTCATGGGATGCACAATGTCAATGATAAAAAATGGATAGATGGTGGGCATGGTGATTTTTATGAACACAATGCAAAATCTTGCCAATCTTGTCATGGCCTTGATTTGAAAGGCTCGCCCTTAGGTAAAGTGCCTGTGGAGAGGGTTTTTGTAACGGAATTCGGTATTAAGAAATATACCGCAGGCAGTAAAGTGACTTGTTATGATTGCCATAACGGGCCAGATTTTGACGATTGAAAGCTTAGTGGAACAAGACACTATAAAACGGTAAGTTGGGGTGAATTGCCTCAACTTACGTGAGTTTGATTAATTACTAAGGCCGGAAGGCAGGGATACGGTCTCTGCCTTTTTATGGCTCCTGATTAGTAGGGGCGTATTATCAGGTTAGGGTTTGGGTGCACAATCAAGCAATTCAGGCTTCCAAATCATGAAGATATATGTGGGCTATTCCCAGATTGCCGCAAGTTGTCTATTAGCTGTTTTAATTCTCCGGCTGTTGTATCTGTTCCAGTACCGGTAATTTAGGATACTTTTCTATCTTCGCTTCTTGTCGGTTGGCAAACAACCAATTCAGCCCATCCATGTCAATATTATCCTTCGAGATGATGACGTTACCAATGGCATTAACCGAAACGGCTTGGTTTGCCTTGGTGTCTAATAAAATATTGTATCGATCACGCTCTAAAATAATTACATTCTTCTTGAGTGTAATAGTATTTTGATTATGGGTTATGCCCTCCAAACCATAGCCTATCGCTGCGTCGTTGCTGCTTTCCGGACCTTTTTCCAGCACCGAGTTTTCAATCACCAAAATACCGCCATTAGAGATGTCAAGCAACCGGCTGTCTTCGGCTGATAATGACGCGACAGTGCTGTTTTTTATGACGGTCTTGCTGGCTCGCGATTTGATCTCATGTCCTTGGGACACCGAGGCCAAAAACAGGCTGCTGTCGATCAGCACTTCGCCCGCATCTATGTAAATACCGTGTGCAAAACCATTTTTTCCTAGCTTTTCAAAACGGCTATTGGTAATCTCCAAGTGTTTATTTCCGCTGGATAAAATCCCCTGCTCCGAATCATGGAAATAGACGTGGTTAAGCGTGAGTCCTACACCTTCTGAACGGACGCAGGCACCGTTATGGTCGGCAACGGCAATATTTTTGCATTCGATATTGCTGATGCTGATTTGTTGGCCTTTGGTAACGATTGCCGCTTTGCCTTCGGCGGCGGCACCATCAAAAACCACATGCCCTGAACCGATAATCTGGACATTGCTTGATCTAACAATTAAGGGTTCGTGATATATACCCTCGCCAATCATCATGGATTGCCCGTCTTGTAAGGCAGTGCTGGCGGCCAGCATAGAGTTATAAATATTCCCGCCGATTTTGATATGCTGAAGAGGCACAGAAGGGCTTCCTGGCAACGGTTGCCATTGCCCAAAGTTGATGGCAATGGCATTTCCCAGTCGCGTTTTTAGATATTTTTCTCTTTCAATTAAAGCGTTAGGATTTAATGTTAATTGTATTTCTTCTTCTGTTTTGTCATAAATTTTGTAAAAAATAGTCCGCTCATAAAAGTACAAGTCAATTGCGAGTAGGTTGATAAATAAGCCACACCCCAGTAAGTAATACACGAAGCAGCGTAAGATGATCTTGAGCGATTTATAGAGAATCATGACGTTATAAACAATAGGACAGAAAATGGTCGGTATCAGCATTAACGCAGAATATCGTACCACTGGCATTTGGATTTACAGAGATTATGCAGTTCATCAACTATTTTTACACGCATAGCGTTGCTGTCTTGTTTTTTCTGCTGGCAAGCATCGCCGCGTTGCAACATGTGTTTGCCCCGTTGCCGTTAGTGTTTTTGCTGGCTTATCTGGCGGGGTTAATTTATTGGCCCCGGTTATGGTTGCTGGCAGTGCCGGGCTTGTTGCCCATTTTGGATTTGAGTTTATGGACAGGTAATTTACTTTATAACGAATATGACTTGTTGTTATTGGCGACACTGGCGGTGTTGTATTGGCGTAAAAGCAGTAATAAAGACAATGCCCCCCCACCTTATCAGCTTTTATATTGGCTGTTATTCTTTGCTTTCATTGCCAGTTTTATAAAAAATGCGTGGCCTTTGCTACAAGAAGGGGGGCAACCTGATGATATTTATCAAAGCAATTGGAATAGCATCCATATTGGCAAAGGTTTTTTCTACGCTTGGTTACTATGGCCTTTTCTCCGTCATGAACTGATAGTGGCAACTGAACGTAGTCTGCGTTTATTGGCTACGGGCATTGTTGCCAGTATGCTGTTGTTTGGACTATTGGTTTTGTGGGAACGGCATGTCTTTAGCGCCTTGCTTGCCTTTCATGACCGTTACGGATTATTGTCCGCCATACTGGATTTTGCCGGGACTTATCGGATTACAGGATGGTTCACGGAAATGCACGTTGGCGGAGAGGCTGTGGACGGTTATTTGGTGTCACTTACACCCTTGGTCGTGTATCTGCTTACCCGCCCACTCAAGCCACTGGCGTTTTACGCCACATTACTGGCTGCGGGCATGGGGTTTTACTCGATCATTGTCACCTTCACCCGCACCACCATAGCCAGTTTTGCCCTCTCGATGTTGGCCATGCTCATCGTCTTATTGCTACACAAACGGCAAGCCTCTAAACAGGCCACTACTGTTTTAGCTTCGAGATTTTTCTTATTTGCCTCAAGTGTTCTTGTGTTGTTCCTCGCTTTTAAATCAGCAGGTTATCAAGCTTTGGTGACGGCCTTATTTTGTTTGGCCACTGCTATGTTGTCAGGCTATTTTTTATTCACACGCAAGTTAAGCTTGACTGCATTTACTGCGTTATTCCTGCTAATGATCGCAAGTTGGGGCATCAGCGATTCTGCGTTGGAAAGTAG
>JAQTNZ010000485.1 GCA_028713595.1 Methylovulum sp.
CTACCCTGCTTAATTTCATCTTCAATGGCTGGGGCGAAAAATATCCGCATGGCTACGACAACGCCCTTAACCATACCCTGTTAAACTACCCGCTGTTCCAAGCCGCCCCCCATCAGGATGTGGGCTTTATCCTTGAAGGCGGCAGCGTTGAAAGTGACGGCCTTGGCACACTCATGACCACACGGCAATGCCTGCTCAATCCCAACCGTAACCAAGGTCTTAGCCAAGCGGATATAGAACAACAATTGCAACAGCACTTCGGTGTCGGGCGGGTATTATGGCTAGACCAGCCTAACCTCTCCGGTGACGATACCGATGCCCATATCGACACCTTGGCACGGTTCTGCACCGCCGACACTATCGCCTACACCAGTTGCGATGACGAAACCGACCCGCATTATCCCAGCCTGCAAAACATGGCCGGACAATTACAGGCGTTGCGTACCGCCACGGGCGAGCCTTACCAACTTATCGCCCTGCCCATGCCGAAACCGATTTATGACGAAGAAGGCCAACAACTGCCCGCCAACTACGCCAATTTCTTGATTATCAACCAAGCCGTCATGGTTCCCGTTTACGATGACCCGAACGATGCTATCGCCCTGCAACGGTTGGCGGCGTGTTTCCCCGAACATACTCTCATCCCCACGCCTTGCCGCCCGTTAGTACACCAATACGGCAGTTTGCATTGCATGACCATGCAATTCCCTGAACAGGCGTTGCCAGTGAGCTAAGGCCACGAATTTTGTAAAGACGTTGCACGGCAACGTCTTTACACCTTCACCCACCCCAAAAGCCATCCAGATGCTGCATGGCAAGTCCCTACAGCTCCGCCAAAAAATCCCCACACACCCTGGCAATTTTCATTATACTTTAGGCATCCCCCCACCAGAAACATCTTGCACACGGCACGGCGGCAACTATGCGTAAACTCCTTAAAGACACCCAAACCAACCTCTTGGCAGGTTTACGTCTGGCCTCTTTCCGCTCTTGCAAAATTGACGACTTCGTCATCAACGGCGACCAATTGCTTGTCCTGTTGTTGCTGGACTTAAGCCTTACGGTCGGCCTCGACTTTTTATTGGCAATGCCCTCCCCGCTTTTTGACCTGTACGCCTTACCCGCATACTGCTTCAGCCAATTGGTGCTTTACCTGCCGATCCTCATTATCGCCAGATGTTGGAAAAAATCCTGGTCATTTTTCATGGCCGCCATCCTTGCCATAATCTCCATAGCCCCCCTCTTAAATATCCTAAACGGCTGGGACGAATATCTGCAACGCACCATCAGCCAACCTGGCTCCCACTATAACATCTGGGGCATCCTGATTGCCTTGTACGAAATCATCCTCTTAGGGCGCGTGTTCTACATCGCCTCAGGCCACCTAAAAACAATCGCCGCCACCACCTTAGTCACCATCATACTCATTAGCGGTGCGCAAGAGCATGTTTTCGGCAAGACCCCCAAATTTTGGTACCCACCCGAACCCGAAGACAGCGAAGAAAAAGACCGCTGGGCCGAGTACCGGAACATGGATGCCGAAAAGCTCATGTACCGCCAACCGGAAATCCTCGCCGCCGCCCTAAAAACCTTAAAACCACAACGCAAACACCTCAGCGACCTGTTCTTTGTAGGCTTGGCCGGTTATGCCAGCGAAGATGTCTTTTCCAAAGAAGTGACCTTTGCCAAAAACATGCTCAATAAACGCTTTGACACCCAAGGCCATTCCATCAACCTGATTAACCACCTCGCCACCCGCGACACCGTGCCGCTGGCCAACGGCACCAACCTCGCCGTCACCCTCAAACGCATCGGCAGCCTGATGGACAAGGACGAAGATGTGCTAATGCTGTACATGACCAGCCACGGCTCACATGACCACCGTTTTGCCATCTCCTTCTGGCCGCTGGCGATGAACGACATCACCCCCGACAAACTCCGCGCCATGCTGGATGAGGCCGGGATAAAATGGCGGGTCATCATCGTCTCGGCCTGTTACTCCGGCGGCTTCATCAAAGCCCTGGAAAGCGACAATACCCTAATCGCCACCGCCGCCGCAGCCGACAAAACCTCATTCGGGTGCGGCACCGAATCAGAATTCACCTATTTTGGCGAAGCCATATTTAAAGACCTGCTACCGCACGACTACTCCATCATCGCCGCCCTGCAACAAGCCCAGATCAACATCGGCGAGCGGGAAAAACGCGAGAAAATAACAGCTTCATCACCGCAATTGTCTATTGGCAAGGCTATAAAAGCTAAATTGGATAGCTTGGGCGGGGAGATTAAACTGAGGGAATGCAGGGTGGCGGAGGGTAAGGCTGATTGTTAGGTGCTAGCCAATCTTCAATGGGAACTTTTTTAGACAAAAGCACGGCTCTTGTGTTGACAATCTTTGCCAAAATATTCCGTATATGACGCACCTATTTGCAAGAGAATAAAACAATGGCAACCATGAACATATCTATACCAGACCCAATGAAAAACTGGGTGCAATCCCAAGTTGAAACAGGTGTTTACGCCAATAGCAGCGATTATATGCGTGATCTGATCCGCAAAGACCAAGAACGGCACTCTAAAACCGCCATCTTGTAGCAAGCCATTACCGAAGGCTTGGAAAGCGGCCTAAGCGACAAATCGTTTAATGACATTATTGCTTATGCCCGCCAAAGCATGAAAGAACCCATCTGATGGGAAGCCATGTCTTTTCCAACCAAGCCGCTGACGACCTCTCCGACCTATACTGCTACGGTTATTTGAATCATGGTGAACAGCAAGCAGATGCTTACGCCGAATCCTTGCGGCAAACGTGCCAACTGTTAGCCGACCGGACGGGGTTCACCAATAGATATAAACCCTCGCTAATTTATAGGGCTTTTCCTTGGGTTTGGCGTTCTTGCAGGTAGGGTCGGATAAGGCCATTTGGGGGTATCTCCATTGGAAGGATTCATTAGAGTTTATGCACAATAGGAAAAATAAGCGTATGGTGTAACTCTATCCGAATAAATGAGAAGCCGCTGTCATGTTCACCG
>JAQTNZ010000486.1 GCA_028713595.1 Methylovulum sp.
CGAGACCCGCGTCAATGACGCAAACGTCGCCCCTTGATCTTCCGCCGTCAACGCTTTCAACTGCTTAAAATCTTTGAAATTGGGCATACCTGAAGCGGCTTCGTTATGGCACATCACGCAACGCTCCTCAATAATCTTGCTGATACCGTCCGTCTTATAATCGGCTTCATCGGCGCCGTTCCTGACCCATTCGATAATGTCAAAACGCTCTTGCGCCGAGGCGTTGGCCTTCATCGCCCCGTTCAATTGATTTTCCAAAACCGTACCTGAGCGGTTGCCGTAATAGCTGTAAACAATATCATCAACCGACAAGCCGAATTTGCCGTCCGCCATGCCATGCGTGAACAATATCTGCATCAGGGCGAACAAATAACCAATGCCGACGGTACACAAATAGCCTGTGAACAGTACCTTGATGGGGATGTCGTGATCTTTTAAGGGCGTATATTTTGCTGTCATAATGTCACCTGTAGGGTTGAGGGGAAAATGGAAAAAGAAGCGCGTCGCCGTTTGCCGATGTCGGTCTGGGCCGTTATGGTAAGTCTACCTGATTACATTATTATTGCTATGGGTTTATAGCGCCCCATCCGTTCACCAAGTTGTTTCTTAATCAGGGCGTTGTCTTTGCCGGAATATGGCCGTGGCAATGGTGTAGGCCGCTTGGCGGCTTTTGCTACCCATTGCCCCGCTGGTTAATATACTAAAATATAAGCAGTTTTTATACCCAAAAAAGCCAGCCGGAAGCAAGGGCGGATGTGCCGCTTTCCCCTGGTGTCCTTAAGGGGGTTTATGAAAAAACTGGGCTTTTGGACTACAGGGCCAGCCTGTCTCTGGTAAAATATCAACCAACATGAAACAATAACCGCCCTAAATCAGTGCAGACAGCCCTAGTATCTTCCTTAGAATACGCTACTGGCAAGCCAAAATCCATTCATGGTATATTTATTGCTTAGTTTAGCCAAACAATAGCGCTTATTTTGAATGCCCCACCGTTGGTGCACCAACGTTTTTAACCCTACCCACACCAAAGCTACTCCCATTATGTTAAATGTGTTATTGATGGACAGCGAGGGCGACAATGCCTTGTTGGCGGACAGCCTTGGCCTATTGGGTTTCAATTGCCTGAGAATCCAGTACGGCCCCGAATTTTTGGAACTGATCAAAGACATCAAGCCTGATGCCGTCATTTTTAACCTAGGCACACCTTCTGCCAATCTACTGGGCGATTTGCACCAGCTTAGCCAACACCATCCCTTGCCCGTGATTATGTTTGCCACGGACGGGCATATCGACACCATCAACCAAGCGATTAAGGCTGAAGTCAGCGCCTATATTGTTGATGGCTTTACCTGTGACCGCCTAGCCAGTATCATTTTTGTCGCCCTCGCCCGTTTCCGGCAGCAACAATCCCTAAAAGCCGCCTTGGAAGAAGCCCGCGCCCAATTGGAAGATCGCAAGCTGATAGACCGCGCTAAGGCCATTTTGATAAAAACCCAAAACTTTACCGAAGATGAAGCCTATCATACGCTCAGAAAGCTGGCGATGGATCGCAACATCACCTTAGGCGAAATGGCTAAAAATGTCATTGCCATGGCGGCATTGCTGAAATGAACCCTAGTGTCAGAAGGCCCCTACAGAAAATCCCATGAAAACGTTTATCAAGGTTACAGAAATTTGGATTCCAGATCGGCAACGCACGCAACTGGAATTCGGCTCCGGCTTATACGGGCCGTTGGCCGATTTTAAGGCCGCCAGCGAACAGCAGCATTTTGCCTACGATGAAGGCCTGCCCGGCAAAGCTTGGGCGCAAGGCCATCCAGTCATGCTCACCGCGTTTGAACATTCTTACTTTAAACGCACCGCCGCCGCCAAAAAAGCTGGACTGACCTGCGGCATAGCCATCCCCATTTTTTCCGGCGATTTCCTGCTCGCCGTGGTGATGTTTTTGTGTGGCGATGACGAAGACCACGCCGGAGCTATCGAAGTCTGGAGCAACCAAAACCATCCTGATACCCTCAGCGTCATGGACGGCTATTACGGCACGTTGCACCATTTTGAACAACTGTCCAGGCAAATCGCCATGCCCAAAGGCGAAGGCATCCCAGGGCAGGTATGGGCATCAGGTATGCCCGTGCTTATTGAAGACATAGGTCAACCGGACATCTTTGTGCGTGGGGTTGAAGCCCAAAAAGCCGGTATCACTACCTGCTTAGGCATTCCTATAGCGGACAACGGGCAGCAGACCTATATGATGACCTTCCTGTCCGCCAAAGCCACCCCGCTAGCCAAACGCATCCAAATTTGGATACCCGATGCCCAAGGTGAACACTTGATTTGCCAACAAGGCTATAGCAAAGACAGCAACGAACTGGCGCAAATTTTTGAAACCATCACCGTAAACAAAGGCGAAGGTGCTTTAGGTCGGGTCTGGCTAACGGGTATGCCCATCATCACCGGCAATCACGATGCCGAATACAATCCCGAACTGGACAGCCTCAGCACCATGCTGGCGATCCCCGTGATTGAAAGTGGCAGGCTGAAGGCTATTGTGACGTTTTTGTTTTGAGGCGGGAGTGTGAAAGTTGGGGATTTACAAAAATATAAGTGTGTCAATAAATTTGGTAAAAAACTGAGGACGGAAAAACAAGTTTCTTGGAGGTGAAGCGCTGGCCTTTTGGAGGCGGCTAAATTACCCTAATGTGTGGCATTATTGTTTTAATAATGCGAGGATTGCCTTCTGTTGAGAAAGAAAGATCTACATATAGAAATGCTTTTAGGAAATTTTAACCATAGAAATAGCAATATTAGACAAGACGCTTCCAGATACAGCAAATGTCTTAAAAAATTTTGGTAATTTTATCATGATAAAGCAAAGTTTAATAAAGCTAGGCAATATTATCAAAGATTTCCTATCATTTTTGAATGCGTCAATAATTTTATTTTATATTATTTTGCTTAATAGTTTGGCTCGTAGTCGTGCAACTAGAGGTGATCTTGATATGTCCTATGATTATATTCAAAGAGCT
>JAQTNZ010000487.1 GCA_028713595.1 Methylovulum sp.
AGTGATGGCTGGTCGATAAAGCATCGCCTGCCACTTCACCCGCCAATGCAGGTGATAAGTTCAATCCATCACTGCAAAGACAGAGCAGCAACAGATAAAAAGCGGGCGATTTTAAGGATGAAGAATGGGCTGTCATTAAGGCTTCCGTCAATATCCGGCTCTAAAAGGCCAAATAGTTTGTCAATCAATGTTTATGACGAACGGAAACCGTGACACCTCCAGTGGTGGGGGAAATTTTTCTAAAAAATACTAAACACCACTCAAAACCACCAATCCCCCTGGCAATCTTCTGACTTTCACCGCCAAGGTTTCTTCAATGGTTTGCAAAGCCGTGTCGGTGTTATCGGTTTCGAATAAGCCTGTGACCGCCAGATTTTTGAGTGAACCATCAAAAATGACAATCGGCAGACGGCGATAACGGTTTAAGGCTTTCACCACATCGGCAAGCGGCTGGTCTTCAAACACCAAGTGATGCCGCCGCCAACTATCGGCAATCGCCAGATTGACTGTCGTCACCACGCTGAACTGTTGATTTTGATAACGGACAGTTTTGCCTGTAGACAATTTGTCGATACCCTGCCCGCCCGCCGAAACCCGGACGCTATGTTCATAAACCGTCACTTGCACATGACCGCCCTCCTCCTTGACATCGAAAGCCGTCCCCAAAGCGCGGGTTTCGGTGTCGCCAGCCTGCACATCGAACGGTCTTCCGGCATCGGCGGCAACGGTAAAAAACGCCTCGCCGTGATGCAACCGCAAACGCCGTTTATTGGACGAATAATCGACGGAAACCGCGCTATCGGTCGCTAATTCGACGGTTGAACCGTCGCTTAAGGTAATAGTTTTGGCTTCTCCGGTAGCGGTATAAAAATCGGCATACCAAAAGGGCTGCTGGTAAAGCACTGTTACCAGCACTATTGCCAAACCCGTAACGGCATAACGCATCGGCCTGAAAAATGCGGGTTTAACGGCGGCTTTGGGCAGGGGGAAATCGGCAGCATCCAGTTGCCCGAAGTTTTGCCAGAGGGTTTGTGTTTGTATCCAAGCTTTTTGGTGGTGTGGCGATTGCGCCAGCCAATGGACAAACGCTTGCCGTTGTTGCTCGGTCGCTTTACCAGAATTCATCAGCACAAACCATTCGGACGCTTGCTGGTCAGCGTGTTGTGAGGCTTGCGAATCAGTCAGTTTTGTCATGAAAAGGAAAGGGCTGGATTGGAAGTTCCATTGTAATTAAGACGATTGGAACTAGCTTAACATCCAGTTTCTTTAGAAGGAATCGTCAAACACGCGGCGTTTGCAATGTTCCAAGGCTTTAATCATATGTTTGGTGGCGGTGCTTTCGGCAATACCCAAGTGCTGGGCGGCTTGCAGATAGGTGTAGTGATGGAATTTGCACAAGATGAACACATCGCGGCATTTGGGTGGCAATTCTTGGATGGCTTGCTTGAGCACGGCAAGTTGCTGTTGTGAAATCAGCGCGGTTTCTGGAGAAGGCGTGTAATCCAAAAATTCGCCAATCTGTTCGTCGGTGATGGGCGATTCATTGCGGCGTTGTTGGCTACGTAAATAGTCGGTCGCCAAATTTCCGGCAACTTTAAAGAGGAACGCGCGGGGATTATCAACACGGGTGTCCGTTTGATAAGTCGAAAGCCGCAAAAACATCATCTGCATAATATCTTCAACCGTCTCTGGCGAGTTTACGCGACCCGCCAAAAAGCGTTGCAGCTCGCCCCTGTGCTTATGCAGCAAATCGGCAATATCATTGAGGGTAAATTCTAACATGGCGGGAAAATGGAAAGTTTAAACAGACAGGCAGCTGTATAAGCAGTTTCCACGCCATTGCTAAGGTTTTTTAGCCAAAAACTTAAGTCCAAGCCATATGGCAAGCCACGATTTTGCTGATGGTTAACTGATGAAACGGCTTAGGTGTTGGTAATACGGGGGTTTTGCTTGTGATATGCCCTGACCATCAAGTTATGGCACGAGACACTAAAAAAAACCGTTTGAAAATCTGATGGTACCGGGACAGTGGATAAATTTAGGTCATATCACGCAGTGGGTATGGGAAATGACATATTGGTTATCGCGAAGGTTAGCCAACTAAAATGCGATTCTTGAAGTGAATAGGTAATTGTAGAAACTATTTTTAACAATGGCTGTAGTTGAAGCTCGTTAATTTGGGAGTCCAAAACATGTTTTGGACTCCCAACAGAGCTACATGATTATAGAAAATCGACCCTATCCAACCAGAAACCCCGAAACCGTGGCATAGGTTGCGATCATCAAAAAAGACTATACGAACCAATCACTGGCTATGCAATTTTTCTTGCAACCATACTTTGATAAGTGACTGATAGGGTACATCCCTAGAATTTGCGGCGGCTTTGATAGAATCAAGCAGGTGTTGGGGTAGTCGTAACGAAATCGTTTTGGTGCTGGGTTTTAAATTAGGCAGCACGACGCGTTGCGCCGTGCCCCAATCCAGATATTCCGTGGAATCCTGTTGTTCCCAAAACGCCCGTTCTTCGGTTTCGTTGGCAAATTTTGGAATGGTTTTAAGTGGTTTGTTCATAAATCTTACGCTCCTTTCTGTGCATGTCTCTGGCTGAGATAACACGTATGCTTTTGCCCGCATGACGCAGGGTAAAGGTAATATGCAATAATCGGACTTCGTTGGTCTTACCCAGCGCGTGAAAACGGCCTTCCCCTTGACTGTGCTTAATATCGTCAATGACCAGCAGTGGCGCATTGAAAAAGACCTGCTCGGCCTCAGCCATTGAAACGCCATGCTTGTCGTTCTTGCGCTCATTGCCTTCATCCCAATCAAAGGCTGTAATTTTAGTAAAGTCAATCATGACTGTATATTATGAAGATATACGATAAAATGCAAACTTATCAGTCTTGGTTGCTCATTTAACCCTCTTCGACTCACTTTTATCACCCGTCTAAAATCGACGGGAGCTTTATATGGGACAGCTGTCACCCATAAATTATGCCAGTTGTGCAGCGACTTT
>JAQTNZ010000488.1 GCA_028713595.1 Methylovulum sp.
GAACTCGGTCATTAGCATGGCGTTCAATCCGGTCATTTTTTAACGAGGATTAGCTTACCTGCTTTACCACCCTTTTTCAGCTATAAATTTTGGGCGGCTTTATGAAAAACTTGATGATCGAGTTCTATACTCTTTCATTCAAAACGCTCGAGGTTCTGGACTTACCAAAATTCTCTTGGCCACCACCCCGAGCCTCTGCAAAGGAAATCATTCCAATAACATCACTCATTAAACCACCTCATACATTGGATCATATCGATTCACAAATAACAAAAGCACTTCAAAATATTGGACATACCGAATACAGTTACTTTACAACCCCACAAAATGGCTATGCCTTAGTCACAAAACTGGAAAAGATAAACAATGACGGAACTCCTAAATCAGGCATTGAAAGATGGGAAGCCAAACTAGATTCCACAGCAAGCTTCAATTTAAAATATATTTTTAAAGTTCTCTTTACTGCAAACGCAGGATATTATCGGATTATTGTTTTTATTGTTTCTCCCATACCTATAATAGAAGACACTATACCAGTATCAGAGGAAGCAGCTGTTAATTGGATAAGACAAGGCTCTGATAGGCTACCCGCCCATCTTTCCGAATTGACGTTTGATGACAGATACAGATGCACCGCCTTAATCTATGAATTTGAACAAGAAAAAGCAGGATCTCTACCAAATCTTATTTCTTCGAATATACCGGCTCATATGCACTTAGAAGCATCTGGTTTCTATAAGGCTTTAAATTAGGAGCATAAAATGCGCATTAAAATGTCTTTATGTAAAAAATGGCTGGTCGGAGTATGGTTTTCTTTTGGTGCCATTTTATTTTTAATAATGGTTGTTACCACAATGGTAGGAGCTTATGAAAATATTGCTGAAAGTATATGGAGCTGGTTCTTACCCAGTCTAATGCCAACTCTTTCATTAATGATTGCGGTGCTTGTGGTTGACAATCAGGATACAGGAAGAGAAAACCAAACAGCCGATAGGTTTTTGTTCGGCTTGAGCTTGGGAATATCTATTTTTTATTTATTACTTCTGATTCTTGTTATCTTCATTCAACCATTTACGCATTCTTTTCCAGAAGCGCCACTTGAGGGATTTAAAAAATCAAACCTATGGCTTGGCCCTTTGCAAGGATTGGTTGCGGCTGCTTTAGGCGCATTTTTTATAAACAAAAAGAATCAGTAAATTTTTATAGGGTTGCGCGATGTTCGATTTTTATAACATATTGATTTTATTTGCATGAAACTCATTAAGTGCAATTTTGGCAAAATAAAATTTTAATAAAATCAACGTATTACATAAAAAAGCCAAACATCGCGCAGAGTTGCAGATTGTTAATCTCTAGTCGTTTATAACGCAGGAAAACTGTTAGCGCCACCTCCCGCTTCACCACGCCCCCAGCTCAAACACCCACCTAACCGACACATAAGCCACCAGCAAGCACCCCAGCCAATACACGCAATAGGTTAAGGGACGCGTCCTAATGCTTTTCAATAAGGTCGATTGCCCACCGGCCTGTTTGCTTTGTAGGTACGCTTCCCGCGCCGTGATAAAGCGTTGCTGTTGATAGCTGCCCAGCAGTTGCCGCGCCAGTTCCAATTGCCCATGATCCCTTAACCAAAAGGCGGGCATGGAAATGCCCCAATTCCCCGCCGAAGTTTCATAAAAATCGATCTCCTGCTCGGTTAACAGGGTGCGGATTTCCAAGGCTTCATCATCGGATACGCCGCGCAGGGAAAATAATAAGATAGCCATTGTTATGCGTTATCCTTAAAAAAACGCCATTATAGGCGCGGTAAATTGCCCCCACAACGGTTTCGACTCCCTGTCTGCTATTTGCTATAATAGTCGGCTTGTTACGTTGTGTTTACGCAATTATGCGAGGGATTGCGTGGTTGTTGGTAAACATTCAGGTGGCTTAACCGTTAAAAAACTGGCCGGTGTCTTTCGTTATCCGGCGTTTATGTTTATATAGGGATCAATGTCAAACTTCGCTAAAGAAATTATCTCCGTTAATCTCGAAGACGAGATGAAACAGTCCTATCTCGATTACGCCATGAGCGTGATTGTTGGCCGCGCCCTGCCTGATGTCCGCGATGGCCTTAAGCCGGTGCATCGCCGCGTACTCTACGCGATGAGCGAATTAGGCAATGACTGGAACAAACCCTATAAAAAATCCGCGCGTATTGTCGGGGATGTCATCGGTAAGTACCACCCGCATGGCGACACCGCCGTGTATGACACGATGGTGCGGATGGCGCAGCCGTTTTCAATGCGTTATATGCTGATTGACGGACAAGGCAACTTCGGTTCGGTCGATGGTGACGCACCCGCCGCCATGCGTTACACCGAAGTGCGCATGTCAAAAATCGCCCATGAATTATTGGCGGATATTGATAAGGAAACGGTCAATTTTATCCCCAACTATGACGAATCGGAATCCGAGCCGCAAGTGCTGCCGACCCGTTTGCCGACGTTGCTGGTCAACGGTTCCTCAGGCATTGCCGTGGGCATGGCGACCAATATCCCGCCGCATAATTTGGGCGAAGTCATCAGTGCCTGTCTGGCGGTTTGCGATAACCCCGATGTCACCGTGCTGGAGCTGATGCAGTATATCCCCGGCCCTGATTTCCCTACGGCGGCGATCATTAACGGCGCGTCCGGCATTTACAGCGCCTATACCACAGGACGCGGCAAAATTTATTTACGCGCCCGTTGCCATTTTGAAGATATTGGCGACAGTAGCCGCCAAGCGATCATCACCACGGAATTGCCGTATCAGGTCAACAAGGCCCGTTTGCTGGAAAAAATTGCCGAGCTGATTAAAGAAGGCAAGATTGATGGCATTTCCGCCTTGCGTGATGAGTCCGATAAGGATGGTATGCGCATGGTGATTGAGCTAAAACGTGGTGAAGTGGCGGAGGTTGTGCTAAACAACCTCTATAAACAAACCCAATTTGAAACGGTGTTTGGCATCAATATGGTCGCCTTGCTGG
>JAQTNZ010000489.1 GCA_028713595.1 Methylovulum sp.
CCTTTGTATAAGGGGCTTTTGAAGGCACGCCTGACAGACGGGGCGTTCCAAACTTGTAATGTCGTGGGTTTGGACGACACCACGCTCATTGGCGGCCCGGCGGTGATGCTGGAAGGGACGGTCGGCGATTTACGCCGCAGTGACGGCGTGATTGTCGATATTGATGGCGCGACCGACAAATTGGGCAAACCGGCGGCGACCCCGGACGGCAAAAGGACACCACTGAAAGTCGGTGACAGTTTGGAATTGAACGACCACCGCGCCATCGTGGTCGGCATCGCCAAAGTCACGCGCACTTTCCAGTCGCAACCGGTCATTTACACTACTTATTCGCGCGCCAAAGCTTACGCCCCTGTAGAGCGTAAGCTGTTGTCGTTTGTGCTGGTAAAAGCCAAACCGAGGCAAAACCTTGAGGAGCTTATTAAGCGCATAAAAGCCACCACAGGGCTGGAGGCTTATACCCAAGAAGGTTTCAAGCAATTGACCTATAACTATTTTCTGAAAAACACCGGGATTCCGATCAATTTCGGCATTACCATTGCATTGGGTTTTATCGTTGGCACTGCGATTGCCGGACAAACGTTTTATAACTTCACGCTGGAAAACCTACGCCAATTTGGTGTGTTAAAAGCTATGGGGGCAAGCAATGGCACCTTATTGCGCATGATCTTGCTGCAAGCGGTGCTGGTCGGCGGTATCGGCTATGGCTTAGGTGTCGGTATCGCCGCCTTGTTCGGTTTTCTGATGCGCCACACTATCTTGGCCTTTAAAATGCCTTGGCAGCTGTTGCTGTTCAGCGGTGCCGGAGTCGGCCTGATTTGTGTTTTGGCCGCGCTCATCAGCATCATGAAAGTGATCCGCTTGGAACCCGCCATCGTTTTTAAGAGCTAACCATGAACGCCAAAGCCATCGCCATCCGCTGCCAAAATCTGGTAAAAATCTACGAAACGGGCGATCAACAGGTGGTTGCGCTCAACGGAGTCAATTTGGATATCGCCACGGGTGAGTTAATGATGCTGGTCGGGCCGTCCGGTTGCGGAAAAACCACGTTGATTTCCATTATCGCCGGTATTCTTGACCAAACATCAGGTGATTGCGAGTTGTTCGGCGAAAATTTGCTGACCTTGCGCAGCAAAGATAAATTGCACTTCCGCGCCGAAAATATCGGCTTTGTGTTCCAGGCCTATAACCTGTTGCCCTCTCTGACCGCCGCCGAAAATGTCTCTGTCCCTTTGATTATCAACGGTGTCAAACGCGCCGAAGCCGAACGCCAAGCCGTGACGATACTGGACAAAGTGGGTCTGGGTGCACGGACTACGTCTTTGCCTGCGGAACTGTCCGGCGGTCAGCAGCAACGGGTGGCGATAGCACGCGCCTTGATCCACAACCCGCGCCTTATCGTCTGCGATGAGCCGACCAGTGCCTTAGATCATGAGACCGGCCAAAACGTCATGAACCTCTTAAAATCCGTGGCCTTGGATCAGGAGCGGGTGCTGGTGATCGTGACCCATGATGCACGGATTTTTAATTTTGCCGACCATATAGCCGAAATGGACGATGGTCATATTGTCAAAGTGGCAAATTCTGCGGCAGAGCTTTAGGCCGTATCCACTTGTTTTATGCCTAAGCAGACAGCCAATCACCAGTTATACCCAGAGGCGATATGAAAATCAAACATGTATTGCCGGTGCTTGCCAGTGCCGGGTTTATTTTTGCCATTTACACCGTAATCAACGGCAGCAAACCGATGCCGGTTGCCCCTGCCGTTGTCGAACCGGCATCAGCGCCCTTCACTTCTTTTATTGCCGGTTCCGGCATTATCGAAGCAAAAAGCCAAAATATTGCCCTAGGCACCTCCTTGCCCGGCATTGTCAAATCCGTCACGGTCAAGGTAGGTGATAAGGTTAAGGCGGGCGCGCCCTTGTTTTATATTGATGACCGCGAAGCAAAAGCCACTCAGGCCATCAAACGCACTGACTTGGCTAAAGCTCAAGCTGAAGCCAATGTCGCGCTCGCCAATTTTAACGAAAGCCAAGCCCTCAGCCATTTGGCCGATGCCGTCACGGATAAGCGGGCGATCAGTAGTGAAGAATTGCTGAAACGGCACAATACCGTACTGATTAACAAAGCCCAACTAGACAGCGCCAAAGCGGCGGTACAGCAAGTTGAAGCGGGCTTGGCCGATATTCAGACCACCTTGGACAGGCTGGTGGTGCGGGCGCCCGTTGATGGCGAGGTGTTGCAAGTCAACGTGCGTCCCGGTGAATTTGCCCAAGCGGGCGGCGGCAATGCCCTGCTGGTGCTGGGCAATCTGGACTTGCTGCATGTGCGTGTCGATATAGACGAAAATGATGCCTGGCGTTTTGACAAAACCCGCAAAGCCGTGGCTTATCTGCGTGGCAACCGCAATTTTAAGTTTGATTTGCAATTGGCTTACGTTGAACCATTTGTAATCCCTAAAAAATCCCTGACCGGAGACAGCACCGAAATGGTGGACACCCGTGTCTTACAGGCTTTGTATAGCTTTGAGCGCAACCAACTTTCGGTTTATGTGGGCCAACAAATGGACGTATTTATCGAAGCACAGGATTTTGCCGTTGATAAACCAGCGACCCATCCGCCGACAACCGGAGGTTAAGCCATTATGAAGCCTTATCAAAGGGTGCTGCCCATCAGCTTGCTAGTTACCGCCTGTTCGGCGGTAGGGCCTGATTATCATCCCCCCACCATCGCCACCCCCAAACAATGGCAAACGGCGACCCCGTCCACTACCGCGACTAAGCAATCGGATGCGTGGTGGCAAACCTTTGGCGACCCGGAGCTTAACCAACTTATTAACGAGGCGGTTGCCAGCAATCTGGATTTAAAAATAGCCCTGTTGCGGATTAAAGATGTCCGCGCCCAGCGGGTTGGCATTTATGCCTCCGCCTTGCCGACCCTGACAGCAAGAAGCAGTATTAGCCGTAGATTGAACAACACCTCCAGTGGCTCCAGCACGGCAGGTT
>JAQTNZ010000490.1 GCA_028713595.1 Methylovulum sp.
GTGCGGTGGCGGTGGGTGTTCCGGCACGGGTCATCAACACCTAAGCCATGCTGTCGTACATCGCTTATTTGCCCGGCTTACTGACCTATTACGTTGCGCAAAACTACTCCGTCCAAAAAGCTTTTATCTGGGTGTATATGCCGACGATGTTGCTGTTGCCGGATTATTACCGCGCCATCACGCCCGGTTTGCCTGACCCGACATTTAACCAAGGCGCGTCCGTGGCCTTGTTTGCGGTGTTCGTCATGCAAGGCTCGCCCGGTTACAAATTCAGCTTCACCGACGTGTTGGTCGGCGGTTTTGCCGTCTGTGTCTCCATTTCCGAATATCTGGCTTCGGGGTATTCCGATGCCCAAAACCTGATGTTTTTTGAGCTGACCTCGGTGTATTTCCCTTATCTGTTCGCCAAAAGCCTGATCGAGCCGTTCAATTTGCGCTATGACTTTGCCAAATGCGTGGTGCTGTGCCTGTCAGTGGTGTTTGTTATGAACCTGTTCGAAAATAAGTTTGGTTACAATCTGTGGCAAGCCTATTTGGGCATGTTCTTTCCGGGTCAAGGCCAAGGCTGGGTGACGACCTTCCGCTTTGGTTTGGCGCGGGCGGCGGGGCCTTATGGGCATTGTCTGGTCGATGGGGTCATGATGGCGGTGGGCTACCGTTTCCAGCGCTGGTTGCAATGGTCAAACGCGTGGCCGGAAAAGATCAAACAAATGGCATGGATTCCGTGGCTTAAGCCTTCGCAAGTCTTCACCCTGATGATTTTGGGTGGTGTTTTCACTACCTTGGGCAAAGGCCAGTGGTTAGCGGGCATCGTTGCGGCGGGCATTGTCATTATCGGGCGTTCCAAGCAACGGGTCGCGGCAATGACGGCGGTGATCGCGGTGATGGTGTTCGTTGGCCTGCCCTTGCTGATGGCGTTTTTAAGTTACGCCTCGGTAGGCCGCAAAAACGCCAAGGACGATAACCAAGAAACCGCCGCTTACCGCTACGAGCTGGTCACTGAATACATGGACGAGGCCAGCGAGCATTTTTGGTTTGGCTGGGGCCTGATGAAATGGCCGGAAATCCTAGGCTTTGAATCCATCGACAATAATTTTTTGCTCACCTACTTAAACCATGGCGTGATTACCGTCACGCTGCTGTTTGTGATTATTTTTGGCATGATGGGGCGGTTAATTTGGCATGGCATGGTACGGCCCATGCCGGAACCTAAGGGCAGTTCCTTAGCGTTTACCTTAGCGGCGTTGTTCCTGATGTATTTGATCGCCGTCGCCACCGTGGCGATGATGTACCAAAGCTGCACGATGTTTTTCATCATCACCGGCTTATCTGACGCATACTTACGCCTGAGCAAATGGGACGGTCATCAAGGCACGGCCAAAGCGGCGGCAGTGACCGACACCCGCAAGTTTAAATTTCGGAAAGTGCTGTAAATTTGCATAGATAGGGATTTGCCACTAACCGTTCTTGCCAAGGCATGGGGTGCTCCTCTGTTGGGGTTGGATGATGTCTTCCCCACTAGTTTAACGCCATACATGCCTTGGCTTCTATTTAGCCCTTAATTCACATTTAAGCAAAAACTATGGCAATCCAAGCAACTCAAGCGGAAGACAACCCCGCACTCAGCAACGTTATCGAACAGAACATCCGCACCATCATCCGCTTGCGGGTGAAGGCGGCTGCCGAACGGGGCCTGCAAGATAGGATGGCCGATGCCATCACCTCATTTTCCGGGCGCATGATTTTTGTTTATGTGCATATCGTGTGGTTTGGTTTGTGGATTTTTTTCAATGACGGCCATTTCAACATACCGTCTTTTGACCCTTTTCCTTACGGGCTTTTGACGATGGTCGTGTCGCTGGAAGCCATTTTCCTTTCGACTTTTGTGCTGATCAGCCAAAACCGCCTGGCTGAAGAATCCGAACGCCGCGCTGATTTGAATTTGCAGATCGGCCTGCTGACCGAACATGAATTGACCCGCGTATTGCAAATGCTCGATGCCATCCAATGTAAATTGGGTATTGAAGATGATGAGAACAGCGAGCTTGCCGACCTAGAAATGGAAACCAAGCCAGAAGATGTGCTGGCGGAAATCGAACGCCTCAACCAACAAGCACTGAGAAAAAAAGCTAAATCATGAAGGTGGGCTAAACCCCGGCCACCCAGAACTTCATGGGTGGCCGGAGTTGAAAAACTGAAAAATCTAAGTGCGGGGGGCTTATTTCAGGTACTTAGCTTTAAGCCATTACCGAAAGCTTATCCTTTTCTTGGTGATGCACATTCGCCTCTTCGGCTTTGTTGTGCATCAATATGCCCCGGGCTTTTTCAACTTCTTGCACCGACCCATGGACAATCAGGATAAATTTGTTGGCTTTCAGCGCGGTTTCATAGCGCAGGACACTGTCCTCAGGAATGCCAATACTCGCCAGTGCGCCGCCCAAGGCCGTCAGGCCGCCAGTGATGACTGCCATTTCGAGGGCACCCAAGATCCAACTGACCAGCGGGCCGCCAACCATGACTGGGCCTATGCCGGGAATGAGGAAGAAGGCGGAACCAAACAGGATGCCCCATACCCACCCCCAAAATAAACCGAACTTACCCCATGTCGCCATGCGGTCGCCTGTGTTGTAATAACCTACGACATTTTCTTCACTGTGATAATCTTTGCCGATAACGGACAATTTTTTCATGTCGTAACCGCATTTTTCCAGCTCCTTGACGGCATTTTCGGCATCTTCATGATTACCAAAAAGCCCGACGGCTGAATTGTATTTTTCTGACATACTAATTGCTCCACTAATGTTGGTGAGTGATGCGGCATTAAAAACGGCTGCAAACTGCGGCTGATCCGGTTGAATCCGCTATCGTTTGCCCCCTAAGTTTCACGCAGCTTGCATCGGATCTGTAGCGCGTAACATTTTTTGCAGATTGGCCCTTAGACTGCCTCATCTGCGTGGCTATTGTCATCTGTACATCCGATAGGGTCTGTTCGTTGCCAT
>JAQTNZ010000491.1 GCA_028713595.1 Methylovulum sp.
ACCATCGTCGAGAGCAGGGGTGGTAGTGCGGTCAGCCAGATTGAGCAATTCTTGTTTGAAGACCAGGATACCAAGGGCGGTGATTCTAAGCATATCAACGCGTTCCGCATCCGCTTTGCCAGCGGCTTTCGCATTGTCGCCTTATCTTCACGCCCTGAAAACATCCACGGCTTACAAGGGATTGTGGATATAGACGAAGCGGCGTTACACAAAGATGTCCGCCATGTCATCGAATCCGCCACCGCGCTGTTGATCTGGGGCGGTAAAATCCGCGTCATCTCGACCCATCGGGGCGTGAAAAATCCGTTTAACCAATTGGTTGCCGATGTTAAGAACGAGTTGTACGGCAAAGCCGCCGCCGTATTCAAGATCACCTTTGATGAGTGTGTCGCCAATGGTCTCTATGAGCGCGTCTGTTTCATGCAAGGTAAGCCCTGCACGGAAGACGGCAAAAAAGATTGGTACACCCGCATCCGCAAAGGCTATGGCCCCCGTAAATCCGCCATGCGTGAAGAGTTGGACGCGATCCCGCGCGATGGTGACGGTTCCGCTATCCCAGGCTTATGGATAGAGCGGGCAATGAAGGAAGAGCGTCCGGTATTGCGCCTGTCCTTTGCCGATGATTTTAAGTATTGGTCGCCCGATGCCCGTACCCGCCATGTGGAAGCGTGGATTCAGCGGCACTTAAAACCCTTGTTGGATGCGCTGGATAAAAAGCAACGCTGGTGGTTCGGTATGGACTTTGCCAGAAAAGGCCATTTGTCCGTCACTAGTCCCATTACCAAAAAAATAAACCTATGCCGTTATGTGCCGTTTGTCATTGAGCTACATAACTGCCCGATTGCCCAGCAAAAGCAGGTGTTGTGGTTTTTTATCCCCGCCTTGCCCAACTTTAGCGGCGGGGCAATGGATGCCACAGGGCCAGGTCAAAACTTAGCCGAAGAGACATGGGATAAGTGGAACAGCGTTTTGGAAGTCACTTTTAGCCAAAACTGGTACCGCGACAATATGGGGGCGTTTGTCGATGCCTTTGAAAGCGACTTGATGGACATCCCACGCGACCGCGAGCATGACAGTGACTTGCGTGATCTGGAGCGGGTGGACGGTATTATCAAGCTACCCAAAGAAGCTACCGAAAACGACGAAGGCATTGCCCGCCACGGTGACTATGCGATATCGCTGGCCTTGGCGGATTTTGCTTGCCGTAACGGTAGCCACTTTGCCACTGATGGCTTTGTCGCTATTCCCCGTCATGCGCGAGGAAATTCCGGCAAGCGCGATAATGATGATAACGATTTTGCGTCACGGCGCATGTGAGCCTAAAAAATTATGACTATCCTAGATCATCGCGGCAACCCCATTCAAACACCTAAGCTAGTGGAGCCGCAAACCGCCAGCATCTCAACCTTGCAGCATTTTTGGCACGATGCCAACACGGCGGCGGGGCTGTCCCCTGCGCGACTGGCGCAATTGTTCGAGTCTGCCGCCGTTGGCAACCTGGCCGACCAGGCCATTTTGTTTGAGGATATGCTGGAGCGGGACGCGCACCTATATGCGGAGATGGATAAGCGCAAATCCGCACCTGGTACGCTGGACTGGTCTATTGTGCCGCCCCGCAACGCCACTGCCGAAGAAAAGAAACTGGCGACCTACGCCGAAGAGGTGCTGGGGGATTTGCCAGATTTTGAAGACTTGGTAAAAGCCCTGATGGACGGTGTGGGGCACGGCTTTTCCGCGCTGGAACTGACTTGGCATAAAGACGGCGGCGAGCTATTGCCAAGTTTTGAGCATCGCCCCCAAGAGTGGTTCCAGTTGTCCATGGATCGGCGCGAACTGCGTTTGCGTGATGGATCGGCAGATGGCGCGGAACTATGGCCGGCCGGTTGGATACTGCACACACATGGGCTGGCAAAGACGGGCTACCTGGGCAAGATGCCCTTGTATCGGGTGTTGGCATGGCCTTTCCTGTATAAAATCTACGGCCTAGGTGATTTTGCTGAGTTCCTTGAAACGTACGGGCTGCCGATCATTAAAGGCAAGTACCCTAGCGGAGCATCCACCGACCAACAACGGTCGTTGCTTCGGGCAGTGCAGTCCCTGGGGCATGATGCCCGCGCCATCATGCCTGCCGATATGGAAATCGAAATCATCAATGCCGCATTAGGGGCAAATACCGGGCATTTGGACATGGTGGCCTGGGCGGACAAAACCCAGTCCAAGTGCATTCTGGGCGGTACGCTCACTAGTCAAGCCGATGGGAAAACCAGCACTAACGCCCTGGGCAACGTCCATCAGGACGTGCGTACCGACATCCGCAATGCCGATTGCCGCCAGATTGCCGGCACACTGACCCGTGACTTGGTGTATGTCCTGTTGCTATTGAACAAAGGCGGCATCACCAGTCTGCGGCGCTGTCCGCGTATGGTGTTTGATACGGGCGAAGCTGAGGACTTGGCGTTGTATGCGGAAAGCCTGCCTAAGCTGGTGGGTATCAACATGAAAATACCCGTCCGTTATGCCCACGATAAGCTAAAAATTCCCGAACCTGAGGGCGATGAGGCTATTTTGTCAGTTTATGCCCCAGAGGGTATTGCGGCAGTGTCCGCGCCTATTGTGCCGTCAGCAGCACCCGTGGCGGCGGCGACCATTAGCCCCACAGTAAGCCGCATCGTCGCCCCTGTTTTTACCAGACAGCAACAGGCGGTCGAGAATCTGGGCGACCAGCTCCTGGCGCAATTGGGTAGCCCGGTCAATGCCGAACTGATCTATTCTGCCATTCAAGCTGCATCGGATCCTGAGGATTTTGAGCAACGTCTGGCGGCGCTCATGTCCGGCAGTAGCCAGGACGAATTCGCCCAGGCATTAAGCTACGGGCTGTTTGCCGCTGATATTCTGGGCTATGTCCACGGCATTGAAGGCTAAATATGCCGCCACCCCTAAGTTTTCCGCCTGATGGTGCGCCCATTCATTTCCTTGAGGCCATTCGTGCCGCAGAG
>JAQTNZ010000492.1 GCA_028713595.1 Methylovulum sp.
CGATATTGCCGCGTTTGTCAAAGGCACCAACAACATTTCGATGGACACGCTGATGTCCACCCAGCTCGCCGCTGATGCCATCACTATGTCGGATGATATGGACGGCGACGGTGACCCTGACAAAATCATCATCAAATTGGAAATTGTCGAGCTGAACGGACGTTCGCCCGATGTCAAAACCCCGATCACCACTTTTGACATTGCCCCCGGTATCCAGCCGACTTTTTGGGTGTATGCCCCGAAAACCCGCGACATGTCCACCCTCAGCCTGTACGAACCGGAAGCCAACCCGCTGTTGCGTGTCCCCTCCCCAGTGATTCGGGTCGAGCAGGATGATACGGTCTGGATTGTGTTGGAAAACACCCATTACCTGCCGCATTCCATCCATTTGCACGGCATCGACCATCCGTTTATGGACCATTCCGGTGGTGGCAATGACGGTGTCGGCCAAACCAGCAATATGGACACCATGCCGGGCGAAACCAAGACCTATGTCATCAAGCCGCGCCAAGCGGGTACGATGTACTACCATTGCCACGTCCAGCCGCATACGCATATCCCTATGGGTTTGCAGGGCATGTTTGTGGTTGAGGAAAACCGCCCCAATAACTGGGTGCAAACCCTTAACGTTGGGGCGGGGCAAGTGCGCCATCCGTCCGTAGCGGTGTTGGAAAAGTATTCCCGCGAATATGATTTGCACTACGAAACCGCCGACAAAGAACTGCACGAAGTGGTGGCCCGCTCCGCCAATGACCCGCGCCTGATTGCCAAGCACATGAACATGGAATATGACATCACCGATGCTACCGATGATTATTTTATGCTCAATGGCCGCTCGTTCCCGTACACCCTACGCGAATCGCTAATTGAAATGGAGCAGGACAAAAAAGTCAAACTGCGGGTGTTGAACGGCCATACCGAAGACCTGGCCCTGCACATCCACGGCCATAAACCGACCATCACCCATTATGACGGTGTCGATAACGGCCCTAGCTCTTACATCACCCGTGATGTCCACGGCATGACCCCCGCCCAGCGTATAGACTTGGAACTAAGTGGCGTTGATGACGGTTTGCACAGTTTCGGCCAAGGTATCTGGATGTTCCATGACCACGTTGAAAAATCTTTCACCACCAACGGCAACGGCGAAGGCGGCGACATCAGTTTGGTGGTTTATAAGGATTTTCTTGATGATCGCGGTATTCCTAAAGCCCACGGCATGAGCTTGGCTCCGTATTTCACCAAAGGTTTTTGGCAAAGGAATTACCCCATCTGGCAAGATTATGACGCATGGCGTAGCTTAGGCTTGCCGGATTTGAACGCCGATTACAAGCCGGGTAAAGTCGCGGTGCAAAACACCGCTGTCAAAAGCAGCGCTACGCCAGAACAAAGCTCAGCGTTTAGCAGATTATTACAAGGTTTGCTGTTAGGTTTGTTAAGCTATGCGGCAGTGGTCAAACGGCAGGTGATTATGGATTATGCGCAGCAGTTGCTGAAAAAAGTACAAGGCAACAAATAAGCGGCTATCCTTATAAAACCCCAATCTATCGGTAAGTTGGGGTTTTAAATCGTTAACCACGCAATGCGAAGCCCTGTTCTTGGCATTCGTGGTTAATGGACTTTACATATTGATGGGATGCTTGATAGGCGGTGCTAAAGTGGCGTTATCGGCATCAATCGGCAACGCAAACCTTTTGTTTTCGTTAATGTTCATTATCCACCTGTTGGCAGTTTTTTGATCCGATAACGTTTGTCACACGCCGCACACAGGCCGCCCGCTGACATAAACAACGCCCCTAGCCAAATCCAGCGGATAAAAGCCTTATAATAAATCCGCAAACTCCAAGCGCCTTGATCGCCTAGCGGTTCACCAATGGCGACAAATAAATCCCGAAACAAGCCGGCATCAATCGCCGCTTCGGTCATGGGCATGGTCTGCACCTGATAGACCCGCTTTTGCGGCTCCAGTTGTGCGACTTGCTGGCCGTTATGGCTGACGGTGACAAACGCCTGTTGGGCGACATAATTGATCCCTTGGGTTTGTTTGACCCCGTGAAATTCGAAGACATAGCCCGACATGTCCAGTGTGTCATCAGGGGCCATCCGCACGTCTTTTTCAACGCTGTACACCGAGGTTAGGGTAATGCCAGTGACGAACACGGCAATGCCTAAGTGGGCGAGGGTCATACCATAAAAACCCGCTGGGATAGCCGTCAGCCGTTGCCATGACCAGCCTTTGGGGCTCAAACGCTCACTAAAGGCCAATACGGCAATGGCCGTTGTCCATAAGGCCAAGGTCAAACCCAATACCGCCCCCCACGAGTAAAACGGCATCAGCACGGGTATAACTAGCCCACCTGCGACACAGCCGCCGATAATCCAGCGCAAACGTGCACCCAAGGCTACTAAACTATCTTTTTTCCAGCGCATTAACACCCCTAAACCGACAGCAACCGACAAGGGTGCCATTAGCGGGATAAATACGGCGTTAAAATACGGGGGGCCCACGGAAATCTTGCCCAAGCCCAGGGCATCAATGATCAACGGGTACAATGTACCCAGCAAAATGCTAGAAGCAGTGACCACCAGCAACACATTGTTGAGCAAAATCGCCGATTCTTTCGAGACTAGCTCAAAAGTCGCGCTGCTTTTGACATAAGGGGCGCGGATGGCGTACAGCAACAAGGAGCCGCCGACCACTACGCCTAAAAACACTAAGATAAACAAGCCCCGTGCCGGATCACTGGCAAAGGCATGGACGGAGGTCAATACCCCAGAGCGTACTAAGAAAGTTCCTAACAGGCTTAAGGAAAAGGCAAAAATTGCCAATAACACCGTCCACGTTTTAAATACGCCGCGTTTTTCGGTCGCCGCCAGTGAGTGCATTAACGCCGTGCCGACCAGCCAAGGCATAAACGAGGCATTTTCAACTGGGTCCCAAAACCACCAGCCGCCCCAGCCTAGCTCGTAATACGCCCACCAAC
>JAQTNZ010000493.1 GCA_028713595.1 Methylovulum sp.
AGAGCAGCCTTGACGCTGTTCCAAAAAGCCCCTACCCAGCTGGCGGGTGACGAGTTGCAGCAAGTGCGCATCCAAGCCAGTAAAGAGTTGCTGCTGGAAAATAGGGTGTTAAACTCACCGGAAGCCGCCACGGTGGTGATTACCGAACAAGAAGTGCAAGCCGCGTTTTTGGAAATCCGTAACCGTTATGATGAGGACAGCGAATTCCTGGCCGAACTGGCGCAAAACCAACTTGATGAAACCAGTTTACGCGCAGCCTTGCATCGGCAGTGTAAAGTCAACACAGTGTTGGATGTGGTCGGCAGCCGCGCCCCTACGGTCAGCGAGGTGGAAATCGGTATTTATTACCATGTCCATACCGAACAGTTCCGCCGCCCAGAACTGCGCGAAGCATGGCATATTTTTATCAGCATCAACCCTGATTACCCTGAAAACACCCGTGACATGGCTTTGTTAAGGATCGGACAAATCCGTGCAAAACTGCAAAAAAAGCCGTATAAATTTGCTGACTTGGCCTTACAGCATTCCGAATGCCCGACCGCCTTGCAAGGCGGCCTGTTAGGCAAGGTGCCGCGCGGCAAGCTTTATCCTGAAATTGATGCCGCGCTGTTCGCCTTAAAAGAAGGTGAGATCAGCACGGTCGTGGAATCGGAAATTGGTTTTCATCTAGTGTTATGCAAACAGATCCAAAAGCCGGAAACCTTATCTTTACAGAAAGCGTCACCGAAAATACGCCAATTAATGGGCGACCGTGCCAAACGGGTATGCCAGAAAGCCTGGCTGGCCGCGTTGGCCAAGGACACGGGCGACCGACATTAGCCCCCTTACCATCCACCCCGAGGAAAGCCATTATGACCATTAAAGAAATTAAGCACTGTTCTTTTTGCGGTATCGAACAATCCGCTTCTATACCGTTGATAGCGGGCGCGGAAGGCTATATCTGCGGGGCTTGCGTGGCCCTGGCACATCAGGTGGTCAGTAATTGGAGCCGTAAGAAAGAATTGTCAAAAATGCAGGGGATGTTGCCTATCCCCGCCAAAATCAAAGAGCATCTTGACCAATATGTCATAGGCCAGCAACTTGCCAAGGAAATCCTGGCGGTTGCCGTATACAACCATTATAAACGCCTGAAACATGAAAGCGGTGATGCAGGGTTGGGGCAATTTGATAAGGATGTCGAAATCGGCAAATCTAATATTTTGCTGATAGGCCCCTCAGGCACGGGCAAAACCTTGTTGGCCAGCACCTTGGCTAAAATCGTCGGCGTGCCGTTTGTGGTCGCCGATGCCACCACGCTGACGCAAGCGGGTTATGTCGGTGATGATGTTGAAAATATCCTCGTGCGGTTGTTGGATGTCGCCGAAGGCAATATGGCGAACGCCGAATGGGGCATTGTTTATCTGGATGAGATCGACAAAATTGCCCGTAGCCCTGAACAGCCCACCGGAACCCGTGATGTGTCAGGGGAAGGGGTGCAACAGGCGTTGTTAAGGCTAGTGGAAGGCTCGCAAGTCAAATTGCCGAACAAAGGCCGCCACAGCAAAGACGGCAGTGATCTGATCATGGACACGCGCAATATCCTGTTTATTGCCGGCGGCTCTTTCCCTGGTTTGGAAAAGCACGTTGAAAAACGCCTGCAACCGACCAACACCGCCATCGGCTTCCATGCCAGCGTCAACCAATCCAGCGAAAAGCCCAGCTTGGAAGCCATGTTGAACGCCACCCAGCCTAGCGATTTGCGCAAATTTGGCCTGATCCCCGAATTCATCGGCCGCTTCCCAGTCTTGGCCCCCTTAGAGCCTTTGGATGTTGAAGCCTTGATACGGGTGTTGACCGAACCGAAAAACGCCCTGGTCAAACAATACCAGCAACTGTTTGCTTACGAAGGCGTGACCTTGGAATTTTCCCAAGACGCTTTGGCCGCCATCGCCGAAAAAGCCATTGAACGGGAAACGGGCGCACGCGGTTTACGTAGCATCATGGAGCAAATCCTCAGAAAAACCATGTTTGATATCCCCTCCGTCACTGATGTCGAACAGTGCGTGGTGGATGCCGATGTGGTGCTAGGGGTGGGCGAAGTCAAACTGGTCAAAAAAGAAGCTGACGCGCTTCGGCAACAAGCAGGCTAAGAACCGCTTACATACCCAACAATCACGTAGGCACTACGCCTTAAAAACCAATAACCCACGGTAAGATAAACCTTATGACAAGCATGAAAACCGAAGACAAAATCCGCCAACAGCTGGCGACCAATCCGATCATCCTTTATATGAAAGGTGTACCGGAACGGCCAGAATGCGGGTTTTCTGCCAAAACCGTAGGCTTGCTCAATGCGACCCATATTGAATATGCCTACGTCAATGTCTTGGCAGCACCTTTTATCCGCGAGAAACTGCCAAGCATTTCCCATTGGCCCACTTATCCGCAATTGTTTGTCAATGGTGAATTGGTCGGTGGCTGCGATATTGTCGAAGCGATGGCCAATGATGGCATCTTGTTGCCTCTGTTGCTCTCCGCCGCCCCAGTGGCGGCGACCGATGCCACGCATTTGAGCGTGGCTGAGGTCGAACAGTTGGTCAAACAAGGCATTAGCGATGCGAAAATCTTTATTGATGGCGAAGGCTGCGATCTGGTGATTACCGTCATCAGCACCGAATTTACCGACTTGCCGCTGGTGAAAAAGCAACAATGGGTATTGGCGACCTTAAAAGAACCGCTGGCTTCCGGCAAGCTCCACGCCGTCAGCGTCAAAGCCTATACACCTAGTGAATGGCAAGACCTGCAAGCCAAACCAACAGGCGGTTTGTTACAGATACAGGTGTAACGGCCAACCGCTAAGCACCTAACTTAAAGGATATATCATGGCGAAAATTGGCATTTTTTTTGGCACCGATACCGGCAACACCCGACGGCTTGCCAAAGACATATCCACCTTGCTCAGCCCGGCACTGGCCGCCAAACCCGTCAATATCCGCACCGCC
>JAQTNZ010000494.1 GCA_028713595.1 Methylovulum sp.
GTGCAGTTCGGCGGCCAAATAGGTGTTACATTGGGCGATTTCACTGGGCAGGGGCTTGTTTTGTGGCGGCAGGCATTTGACGGCATTGGTGATGCGGCAATTATCCAGCACCAAGCCATCATGTAATGATTCTGAAACTGGCCGGTTGCTAAAGCCAAAAGTATGCAATGTTTCATACAGCAACAGCCCGGCATAATCACCAGTAAAGGGTCGCCCCGTGGCATTGGCCCCGTGCATCCCCGGGGCTAAGCCCACCACCAGCAAGCGGGCGTTGGCATCACCAAAAGGCGCGACTGGCAACGCATGATAGCCAGGATGCTGTTGTTTGACGGTACAGAGAAAATCAGCCAACCGTGGGCATTGGCGGCAATCTTGGGCAAATAGTGTGTTAGCGGTCACGAGTTATAAAAGCCTGCGGAAAACTGGTTATAGTAGATAATTTTAAGGGCTTGGCAAACCCTAATGTGCCTAGCGTGCATTTTTCAGACATATCGGGCGATTATGGTTATTATCATAGATATTTTTAAATCCCTTTTCAGCTTAAAGGCCTATGCGTTTTACCGGATCTTGGTATGCGCGGGCATCACCTTAGTTTTTATACTTAACACAGCGGGCAAGTTGCCGATGTCAACGCTGGAGCGTATGGAAAATATCCTCTATGACTTACGTTTGCGCGAAACCCTGACCAATACGGTTGACCCGCGCATTGTCATCGTCGCTATTGATGAGGCGAGCTTGGCCCAAGAAGGCCATTGGCCTTGGCCGCGTGACAAGATAGGCTATATTGTCGATATGCTGTTTGATTATTATGGTATCAAGCTCTTAGGGTTTGATATGGTGTTCTCGGAGCGTGACACCAGTTCAGGCATTAACGTCCTCAATCGGCTCGCCATCAAAGAACTGCACGATGACCCGCAGTTTTTATCGGCACTGGCCGAACTGAAGCCAGAATTATCCTATGATTCGGTGTTCGCTAAAAGCCTGAAAAACCGCCCGGTGGTGTTGGGTTATTATTTCAGCCATTTGGAGGAAAGGACTCCGCAGGTCGGGCAATTGCCCCTTCCCCTGACCTCAACCAATGCCTTGGCCTTCAGTTCTTTATTAGTGACTCCGAAAAGTTATGTGGCTAATTTGCCGGAACTGCAAGCGGTCGCCGCGTCCGCCGGTTTTTTTGAAAACCCCAATATCGACCAAGATGGCATTTATCGGAAACTGCCGATACTCATCCAATACCAAGGTCAGATTTACGAATCCTTGTCCCTGGCCTTGTTGAGGACGTTGTTCAAATCGCCGCCGATAGCCTTTGAAACCAGCGCACAATACGGCGACAGCCGCTTGGAAAAGCTGCATATTGCCGGTATCTCCATCCCCGTTGACGAAAGTGCGTCCATATTGCTGCCATTTCGTGGCCAACAAAAAAGTTTTGCCTACATTTCTGTCGCTGATGTTTTAAATGGTACGGTTGAGGTGGCGCAGTTAAAAGATAAAATCGTCATTATGGGCTCCACTGCCGTGGGGCTGCATGATTCGCGCGCCACCCCTGTCAACAGCACTTACCCCGGCGTGGAAGTCCATGCCAACATCCTCAGCGCCATGCTTGACGAGACCCTTAAGTCACGTCCTAACCATATTGTCGCCATAGAAATCATTGAGCTGCTGCTCATCTGCTTGCTGGTGGCGTTTGTGTTCCCGCGCCTGTCCGCCGCGTGGTCGGCGGTGATTTTCTTCGCCCTGTTGTCCGGCGGCATTTGGGGCAACGTTTATTGCTGGAAAACCCTAGGGGTGGACACGATTTTGGCAACACCCATCGTGCAGCTGTTTTTGCTGTATGGTGTACAGATATTTTTTGGTTTTTTTTTGGAGAGCCGTAAAAAAAGGCAAATAAGTACCATGTTCGGGCAATACATCCCGCCCGAACTGGTCGAACAGATGAGCCGCTCTGACGAGGCGTTCACTTTGCAGGGGGAAAGCCGCAAAATGACGGTGTTTTTTTCGGACGTGCGCGGTTTTACCAGCATTTCCGAAACCCAAGACCCCAAAGCCTTGTGTGAAATCATCAATGCCATTTTCACGCCCGCCACCCATCTGATACATGAGGGCAATGGCACCATCGACAAATATATCGGGGATGCGATCATGGCGTTTTGGGGCGCTCCCATGCACAACCCGCAACATGCCTCAAAAGCGGTGCAAGCCGCCTTGGCTATCGTCAAGATGCTGGAGACTTTGAAAAAAGAGTTTGCCAGTAAAGGTTGGCCGATGATTGATATGGGTATCGGCATTAATACGGGAACGATGAATGTCGGTAACATGGGTTCGCAATTCCGTATTGCGTATACGGTCATGGGCGATGCCGTCAACCTAGGGGCGCGGCTGGAAGGGCTGACCAAACAATACGGCGTAAAAATCATCGTCAGCGAAACCACCCGCGCCGCCGCCCCTGAATTCATTTACCGGGAACTCGACCGTGTCCGCGTCAAAGGCAAGCAACAACCGATCACCATTTATGAGCCTCTAGGCATTAAAGATGAGGCCAACCTCGAACAAAGCCAAACCCTAAATGAACTCGACACCGCCTTGCTCGCGTACCGCCAACAACAATGGTCAGCCGCCTACACGATATTTAAGGGCTTGGCGGGGCAATATCCTGATGACTTGTTGTACCGTATCTACCTTGAGCGCATTGAGTTTTATCAAGACTCACCGCCGCCAACGGATTGGGACGGTGTATTGACCCATACCAGCAAATAAAACCATTGGCCGGTGCCCTATGGCCCGATTTGCCGTAATGACAAGTTTGTATATGGTTGCTTGCAGTTTTTAGTTTTAGCATTTCCAATTTACAGAAGGCGATGATATTTCGCCAGGCTTGTGTTCTGTTTGATGGGCTTATGATAAACCGCTATTCCCCACCGTTTTTGGCATAAGTATCTACACAACTTTTATTAGCCCTTGTAAAACAAATAGTTAGCGCATT
>JAQTNZ010000495.1 GCA_028713595.1 Methylovulum sp.
TAGCGATTACGGTAAAAACTATAATTTCCGGTTCGTCACCTTGGATCTGACATTATTGCAGGCAAACGTGGTCAGCGACCCCCAGACCCCTTACAGCGGCTTTAATGTGGAAGTGGTGACCATTCCTGAGGTAACGGCAGTGTCGGTGCGTTTTAGTGTTGTCAACAACCCCTCTTTTCAAAAAATAGAAGTCAATCTGACCGATACGGGTAGTAACCCAAACGGGAAGCGGATATGGGCTATGGGTAACGCCATTGTCCCTTATCGTAGCAATGTACGCTTCAAGTTATTTTATGTGATAGGTGGGAAGCGTTATAAAGATGATAACGGCGGGAGATATTTTCTGGCTCCGCAGCCAGCCGTATCGCCGCTGCTTGGCTATGGTAAAAAACCCCATCATACCGTTTGAAGCGAACCAATAAGCTAGTTTTGTACGGTGGACAACAACATGTTGTTGTCCACCATTTGGCAGGGGTCAAAAAGTGCAATCGACATATTTCCAAACATGAATGGCCATCGTTAGCGCATGTTTTTGTGGCTTTCAGTCAGCAACAACCCCCTTAGCCTGAAGGTCAGCGTGGTAAGACGAGCGTACCAGCGGTGCGCTGGCAACTTGTTTAAAGCCCAAGTCTTGGGCTATCCTTGCATAATCGGCAAATTCTTCTGGAGTCACATAACGTTGCACAGGCAAATGGGCTTTGCTCGGTTGCAGGTATTGGCCTAGGGTCAACATCGAACAGCCGTGGGCGCGTAAATCTTTCATCACCTGATGCACTTCTTCGGTTGCTTCGCCTAGCCCCATCATCAGACCCGATTTGGTGGGGATATGGGGCAGCATTTCATGATGGCGGCGCAACAAAGCCAAGGAGCCTTGATAATCCGAACCGGGTCGGGCTTGTTTATAGAGCCTAGGGACGGTTTCCAGGTTGTGATTAAACACGTCACAGGGTTGCTGTATTAGGATGTTCACCGCTTTTTCCAGCCGTCCACGAAAATCAGGGACGAGGATTTCTATTTTGGTCGTTGGCGTTTGTGCACGGATTTTGGCTATGCACTCGGCAAAATGCCCCGCGCCGCCATCACGCAAATCATCGCGATCCACCGAGGTGATGACCACATATTTTAAGGCCATCGCGGCAATGGCTTCGGCAAGGTGCTGTGGCTCATTGGCATCTAAGGGCTGCGGTTTGCCATGCGCGACATCACAAAACGGGCAGCGGCGGGTGCATAAATCGCCCATAATCATGAATGTTGCCGTGCCGTGCTGGAAGCATTCCGCCAAGTTGGGGCAGGCGGCTTCTTCGCAGACGGTGTGCAGCTTATGTTCGCGCAGCAATTGTTTGACGCGGGTGATTTCTTCGTTGGCGGTGACTTTAATGCGTATCCAATCGGGTTTGCGCAACAGCGTTTCCGGTTGCTCGACTTTAATGGGGATGCGCGACAGTTTTTCCGCACTGCGCTGGTGGGATTCTGGGGTGGTGCGTGACGGTGCTTGATAGTTCATGGCTGTAAGGCGGAGGTGATTTTTGCAATAACAAGGGCGGCCAAATCGGCAGTGTCGGTATGGACACCGAGATCAGCCAGCTGGGTCATTTCCAAACCGGAATAACCGCACGGATTAATATGCGAAAAAGGGCGCAAATCCATTGCGTTGTTCAGACTTAGGCCATGATAACTGCAATGGTTTTTAATACGCAAACCAATTGAGCCAATTTTTTTGCCTTGCACATAAACCCCTGGTGCCTCCGCCCGTGCTTGGGCGCTGATACCATAGTCGGCCAAGGTCGCTATCATAGTGTTTTCCAGCAGGTCAACCAGCTCACGGATGTTGATTTTTAAGCGTTTAATGTCCAGCAAGGTATAAATGACCAACTGCCCTGGGCCGTGATAAGTCACTTGTCCGCCCCTATCGCTATGCACTACGGGAATGTCGCCGATGTTCAGCAAATGTTCGCGCTTGCCGCTTAAGCCTAGCGTGTAGACGGGCGGATGTTCGACGACCCATAACTCATCGGCGGTGTCAGGACTGCGTTGCACGGTAAAATCCTGCATGGTCCGCCAAGTGTCGGGGTAAGGTTGTTGGTTCAGTTGGCGAACGGTAGGGGGCATGGCAAAAGTTTTGGCAACAAGCGGCGGGATATGGCGTATTGTGGGTAGGCCGATAAGGGTATAGATGGCTTAAGTCTACCAGTTTTGCCATTGTTTTTCACGGTTAGGCCGATGTGGTTATAACAAACCATGTTCCGCAAAGGAATAAGGCAGGCCATCGCCGATAATAAAATGATCCAACACGCGTATGTCAAATAGATTTAAGGCTTGCCTGAGCTTATCGGTGATGTGCCTATCAGCTTGGCTGGGTTCGGCGATGCCGGAGGGATGGTTGTGGGCGAAGATGATGGCGGCGGCGTTGTGGAATAGGGCGCGTTTGGCAACTTCCCTGGGATAGACGCTGGCCCCGTCGATAGTGCCCCGAAATAGTTCTTCCAGTACGATGACCCGGTGTTGGTTATCAAGGAACAGGCAGGCGAAGACTTCGTAATTGTAGCCGCGCAGTTGGGCGCTCAAATAGGCGCGGGTAATGTCGGGGCTGGTCAGGGCGTTGCCGCGTTGGAGAATTTCTTTAAAATGGCGTTTGGCCATTTCCAAGACGGCTTGCAATTGGGTGTATTTGGCAGGGCCTAAGCCGTTGGCTAGGCAAAAACGGGTTTGGTCGGCATCGAGCAAGGCTTTTAGGGAGCCAAAATCGGCCAGCAGGTCGCGGGCCAAATCTACCGCCGACTTGCCGGGTGTGCCTGTACGCAGGAAGATAGCGAGCAATTCCGCATCCGTCAACGCCCCCGCGCCCCGTTGCAGCAGTTTTTCGCGGGGGCGGTCTTCCTCTTCCCATTCTTTGATAGCCATAGTGTTTACCGTTAATGGATAAAACTATAGTATAGAATAATTTGGATTATTTGTTATGGGG
>JAQTNZ010000496.1 GCA_028713595.1 Methylovulum sp.
CCCTGACCAATTGAACAGCCAGTTGCCGACATTAAAAACCGCTTGGACTTTCTGCAAAGTCTCCAACGCCTGTTTGGTACGGATCAGGTCGCCGACACGCACGGCATGGCTGCCAGGGATTTTGTCCAGCACCTCGTGCTGGAGGTCGCCACACACCAAGACAATGAGCTTGAGCAGATACGGCAAAGGAAATTCCAAAACGGGGTATTTGGAATCGGTATGAAAGTGTTTGGCCACTCGCACCAAGAATTCATTGCTCAGTTTTAAGGCTTTGTGGGTGTCAGTCAAGACATCGGTTTGGGTTTGCCAGTGTTGCCTTAAGGGTTCCAATTCTTGCCATGCCAACTGGGCGGTGTCCGACCAGTTGGGGTTGGCGGGGGTGCTGAACGGGTCGATCATGATCGGCTTGGCACTATGGCTGCGCCAGTACAGCAAGGCATAAACCAAGGCAAAATTGGCCGATAGCCCCACCATGCCTTCATACAGCCAACCGTGTTGCCATAACCAATAAGCGCCCAGACCGATTAAGGCCAGAAAAGGCAGTGATGCGATCACGGCAAGCATAATGCCAAAGCGTGTTAACGATACGGGCATCAGCTCCCCTTCTGCTTGAGAAATTGCCGTGCGTGGCGAAACGCCTCGTTATAGGCGGTTTTTACGGTCGCGGCGGTCGGTAATGCCCCGCGTTTAACCCCGTATAAATACACGCAAAAGGCTTGGCCTAAGGCATAAGTCATTGCCCCTGAATAAACCCCCGCCACCGCCGAGCCATACACGGGGACTAATTTCAGCAATTCGCGCCCTAACAGCCCCAGCCCGACCCCCACGCCAATCAGGCTGGTAAATTCGGCGTAGAGCCTGCGGGTCAATTCCAAACCGTAAATGGAAGCGATGCTATGGAACAGTTTCGCCTGTACCGCCAGCACTAAGGGCAAACCCGCCAGCGGCACCGCGCCCATGCCGACATTAAGCAGCGCGTAGCCGATCAGGTGCGGGTGGGCTTGTTGGGCATGGAAATCCAATAATTCTTTGTGGTGTCCGGTACCGCGCAATAAGCCGATCACGCCTTTAGGCAGGACGTTTTCAATGGTGTCCCATAATGCCTCCAGCCCGTAATCGCTAGGGTCAAAACCATCTTCCGGCAAGGTGAAGTCAACGGGGACAAAATGCGCGGGTACGGTTTTAAACCATTCGCGCTGGTGTAACAGCACCTGCATCAAATCATAAGGCACTTGTGGCGGCAAAGGCGTATGTTGGTAAGGATAAGGTTGCAGATGTCCGGCATCGGCGGGATAAGCTTCGTGCAAGGTGGTTTGCACCACGATGATGGGCCAGTCCGGGTGTCGCTTATGGATGGTCAGCACGGTATCGACTACTTCCGCTTGGTTCATGTCCAAAACGCGCAGCACCACCACCAATAAATGCGCCTGATCGGCGCACCATGCCAAATCTTCTTCAGGATTATAAGCCGTTTCGCCCAAGCCACGGGTGTCCAAAAACCGCAGCAGCGGATGGTTGGCGGAGGGGAAATCATAAAACCGTGAGCGTTTGGTACAGGCTTGGAAACCATTGCCGATGGCAGCGGCATCGTTGCCTGTCAAGACCCGCACCAGCGAGCTTTTGCCCGCTTGGGTTTTGCCCAATAGCCAGAACACCGGCACCGGCAAGCGTTGCCTGACCGCGTTGATCTTTTCGTCCACACCACTGGCCTTAGGGCTAAACAGCGCGTTACCTAAGCCTTGCCACGTCCAACTGCCGATTATTGTCATGATGATTGCTTAAAAAAAATGATAAAAGCCTGTTGGTTACACCCGCTTGCTTAACTATCCGCATTCAGAAAAGCCAGCGGATAAGGGGGAGGTCGGTCCAGTTGCCGCGACAATTCGTTGACCTGCTGTTTTAAAGCAATAATGTCCAGCTCACGTCCTATCATTAGGCGGTTGAAACGCTCCAATTCCGCATTACGCTGTGATAGTTCTTCGGTATTGCGGCGCAAGGATTCTTCAGCGGCTTTGCGTTGGCTGATGTCGGTGATGGTTCCAGCCATCCTGACGGGGCTACCATCAGCGTTGCGCTCGACCACCTTGCCCCTTCCCAATATCCACTTGACGCTTCCTGAGGGTAAGGTTACACGGTATTCGATTTCGCTGCTTTGGGTTTTGCCCTGCAAATGCGCGTTCATTTCTGCCAAAACTAAGGGGAAATCATCAGGATGCATGGTATTTTTAAAAAAATTAAAATCCGTAGGCCCTTCATTAGACGCAACCCCAATCATTTCATAATATCGGGGGGTCAGATAAGCGTTGTCATCGGGTATATTCCAATCCCAAATGCCATCACTGGTGGCCTCAATAGCCAGCTTAAGACGCTCCTCGCTGAGCCTAAGCCGTGCTTCGGCTTGTTTTTTTTCGGTGAGGTTCAGGGCATAAGCGATACGGGTCACAGCTTCGCCATTGGCCGATTTGATGGAGGTGATGTCCAGCATGACCGGAAAACGGCTGCCATCTTTGCGGATATGTACGCTCTCAAAAACCCCATGGGAGCTGGCATCTATCGCTTGGAGCTTGGCTTTTAGCTTTGCAACCAACTCTTCTGGATAGAGTGCCGTGATCGGCTGACCGACCAGTTCCTCGCGGCTATAACCGCGTTCACTGGCAAAAGCCGGATTAACCGCCAGAAACCTGTTGGTCTTTGCATCCGTGACCACCAAACCAAAATTGGCCGACTCGAACGATTGCGCCCACAGTTTCAATTCGGCTTCGGCTTGCTTACGTTCGGTAATGTCCACAAGGGTGACAAGGACATCAGTGCTGACGGTGATACCAGAAATCACCACGTCACGCACACAACCATCTTTACGGGTGATTTTGAATTCTAGCGGTTCAATATCCGTATTTTGCTCAGCCGCCTGTTGCATGGCCAGACTCCAAATGCCCATCACCTGCTGGCGGTAATCGGGAT
>JAQTNZ010000497.1 GCA_028713595.1 Methylovulum sp.
GGCTTCCAATAAGGTCGCATCGGCAAGGCTTAATAAAAGGCTACGCAATTTTCCGGTGTCCGCCGGATAGTCAGTTTTCTCATGCACCGCCCACGCTTGCTGGATTTTATTGAGAGTGACGGCGGTTTTGTTGTTGCCCACGGTGAGTTTAACGGTATTGACATCATTGATATGGCCACGCAATTCCGGCAAGGCATATTCGGCATGGTTGCTGGTGTCGTCAGCTATTTTGTTGGACACGACAAAGATGGTAACCAAACTGGTAAGCACGGCAGCAAGGCCTAAACCGGACAAGACTTTAATATTAATAGGATTCATGATGGATTTCCTCAAACAGGTTTGCGTTTGGCTTGCCACGCCATAAAGCCCAGTGTTGCCAGCGTCATTAACAAGGGCATCAAACCGATGTTAATAAATTTCAGCCACGCGCCCAATGCGTCAATGTCGGCATCCAACTGATGGCGGACATCCCGCAAATCTTTGCGGATTTGCAATTTACGGTTTAAGAAACCTTCCAGCTCTTTTTGCTGTTCTGGGCTGAGGACGAATTTGTCATCCTTGGTTTTAGCACTTTGCAAAGCCACCAATTTTTGTTCTGTTTCGCTCAATTGCTGTTGCAGTTCCTGCTCTTTGCGGCGGAAACTATCATCTGCCGATTGTTTCAAGGCCAAAACTTTGGTGAATGGGCGCGACGATGTGCCGCGTCCGCGTATCGCCAACAAATCCGACGAGCCGCTGAGGTTGTCGATGGCGTTGATGAAGAAATCGCCATTGTCGGCGAAGGTGTTGAGGATTTGCTGACCGAAAAAGTTTTGCACTTGCACCCACAAACGGTCGCTCAATATATCGGTGTCGGCGACCAGCAAAATATCGCCCGCCTGTTTGGCTTCGGCTAAATGGCCTTTATCGTTGCGGCTCGGGAAAGCGGTCTTGAATTTTCCGTGCAAACGCGCCGCTACGGCATAACGTTCGCCGCTGGCTTTATAATCGGTTAGCAAGGTCGCCGGATCACCCAAAAAGCGCAAACGCCCTGCCTCCGTCAACATGGCTTGGTTGCTCGTCCGCACTAACGGGGCCAGTTGATAAGGGCTGTCTTTGCTGAGCTGGAACACGCCAGCGGAGGCGACATGTAAGGTGTCCACATTGGCAGTGATGACATCACCTTGGTCGACATCTTCGCGGCCAAAACGCAAGATTGCCGGATGGCGCATAGGCCGGCCGTTGGGGGCGTTGACGGTCAAAGCGTGGGTTTTGTCCAGCACGGCTTGGGCGGGGGAATAGGTGATACCCCAAGCTTTGAACAAACTAGGCAAATCCGAAGACTTGTCGGCAGTCAAGGCCGCCATCGGGTTATTTGGGTCTGTACCGCCCATATCCAGTTCGGCATTAGGGTCGACAAACACCAGCACATGTCCGCCAGCCATCAGAAATTGGTCGATGATGTATTGGCTGTCTTCGGACATTTTTTTCGGATGCACCAAGGCCAATACTTTGATGTTGTCATCTAAATTGTTCAAGCCGTTGGGTTCCAGCATTTTCACGTCAAACAACTGCGACAATTGCTGGTAAACCGCCCACGGCTGGGTCATCTGCCCGGCTTGCGGATCCATGCCACCAGCCAGCGGCAGGCCAGATACCAAACCAATCACAGGCTTTTTCACGGTGACCAAATCATGGATCAGCTTGGCAAGATCGTATTCCAAAAAGGCTTCTTTGCTTTGGTCAAAAAACGGGATCACCGCTTGCCCGTCGGTGGCGTTGCTGCCGACTAGGCCAAAAAACAACTTCTCGCCCGCCGCCCCCACCGGAATGCCTTGGATGCCAGACGCGGCGGCGCGGTCTTCAGCTTCGGAATAAGGTTGTGGATCAATGAGGTGCAGACGGATTTTGTCGCCGCCTAACGACTTGATTTCCTGTAACAACTCCTGCACCCGGTCACGGTACAGGCGCAAGCTACGGACATCGGAACGGTTGCTTTCGGCAGTCGCCTTGTCGGAAAAATACAGGCTCAGATGGATAGGTTCGTCCAATTTGCCGATCAAATTGCGTGTTCCTTGCGATAGGGTGTACAGCGAATTTTCGGTCAAATCCAAACGCACACCGCCCAGCAGCGTGTTGCCCAACAACACCAGCGCGACGAACAGCACAGCCAACACCGACAAAAGGCTGGCGGATAAGGTTTTACGGTTCAATAGCATGAGTCACTCCGTCAATCGGCTTTTTTCAAATCAATGACCACGGCATTGGCGTACAACCAAAAGGCAATGGTCAACAAAAAATACAACACGTCACGCAAGGCGACCACGCCTTTGGACAAGGCTTCGAAATGAGTCAAAAAGCTCAAGCCAGCGATGGCATCGACTAAGCCTTGCGGCGCAAGGGCGCGGAACACGTCCAACACCATCGGGAAACCCGCCAGCAAAAACGCGAAGCAAACGACGACACTGAGGATAAAGGCCACGGCTTGGCTACGCGTCGCCGCCGACAAACATGCGCCTATCGCCAAAAACGCCCCCGCCATCAGCAAACTGCCCAGATAGGCGGCGACAATCACGCCATTATCAGGATCGCCCAAATAATTCACGGTCAGCCACATCGGAAAAGTCAGCATCAAAGCCAAAGCAATAAAGCACCACGCGGCGAGAAATTTTGCCAACACCGCTTGCCACATCGTCACAGGCAAAGTCAGCAGCAATTCAATCGTGCCGCTTTTGCGCTCGTCCGCCCATAAACGCATCGCCACGGCGGGTACTAGGAACAAATACAGCCAAGGATGGAAATGGAAAAACGGTTCCAAATCGGCCTGACCGCGTTCATAAAAACCGCCCAGATAAAACGTGAACGCGCCGGACAGGAGCAGAAAAATCACGATAAACACATAAGCCACAGGCGTGGCGAAATAGCTACGCAACTCGCGCAACAATAAAGTCAAAGTCGGGTTCATGCGCGTACCTCACG
>JAQTNZ010000498.1 GCA_028713595.1 Methylovulum sp.
CCATTTATTTAACGATCTGGGTTTGGAGCCGGACATTGCCCACATCGGCACAGTGACCCGCTACAGCGCCCCCGCTATCGACATTCTGGTGGGGGATATTTTTGACGTGTCGGCGGACTGTCTAGGGCCGGTCAGCGCGATAGTTGACCGCGCCGCGTTAGTCGCCTTACCTGAAAACATGCGGACACGCTATACGTCACACCTGATAAACCTAACTGACGCGGCGCCGCAGTTGCTTATCACCTACCAATACGATCAAGCACTGGTGGCGGGGCCGCCGTTTTCAGTCACCGATGCCGAGGTAAAGCGCCATTATGGTGCCACCTACCACCTGACACCGCTTGAAAGCCAGGCTGTCGCGGGCGGGCTTAAGGGGGCGATTGCCGCCACGGAAACGGTTTGGTTGCTCCAAAAAGCCCATAAATAGAGCGATACGGCTATCACCGCACACCTTACGGGATGCGCCTTAACGCCAAAAACCACATAAAATCATTGCCATATTGTTATCACCCGGCTTATAGGCTATATTAGCAACTGATAAAAAACACCCTTCGCTTTTTAGGGTTATGCTTATAAAGCCAATAAATATAATAACTTACATTTTTCTTACTGGAGAAACTATTATGGCAAATAAAATTTGCTTATTTACAGACCGACACCAACCTTCCCTGTTGTTAGGGGTGGCACTGTTAACGTGTGCCTTTAATGCGGACGCGAAAATCACAATCGTCCCACCCTTTACAGTTGTTTCTTCCAGTTTGGTTAACCACACCCAAGATTGGGTCAATAGTTGCGAAGCGGCTTATAAAATCCAGTTGCAAAACCAGTTTCCAACAACATGGCAAAAAATATTTGACAAAAACAAAGCGAAAAAGTGTACGGAATACGCCGTTACTTATAAAGCCAGCATTTACAATGACAGCAACCAGCCCGCATTGGATGTCACAGGCACTACGGCTACGCTGTCGTCAAACATAACCGTTACCCAAGCCAGCGCCGCTTTTGGCAGCATGACCGCCCATAGCTACGCGACCGTTGAATCCGCCTTCCAGATAATAGCCAATGGCTTTGTCGACACCAGTAACCCGCGTGTCCATATGAAATTGGGCTTTCATAAAAACCCGCTCTATTCGGGCAAAAACTTTCCTGTCAACACCTGGGTTAAGGTCTCGTCAATAAAAACCACATGGTCAAGGTCTTACCATGCGAGCATGGTGGTCAACAAACAGACAGGCCACTTAATAACCTATGGTTCCGAAACGCACGGCTCCTATGACAATTCCGTCCGGGAATTTGACACCGACCTGCTGAGCTGGACAACGCATTATCCGGCCACCACATTCGACACCTATCAACTGGACGCCAAAGGGCAAGCGATTTCAGGCAGCTTGGCCGACCCTAAGCCTTGGGCCATGCACACCTATGATGAGGTCGTCTATGACCCGATGACAAACGGCCTGGTTGTCGATGCCATAGACCCGCACAACTGGTACGCCTTCGGCGAATTCCCCAATGCGATACACCCCACCTGGCTTTATGACCTGAACAACAAGTCATGGCGCACTTTTGTCAATTATGGCTCGGCCGATACGACTACGGTTCCCCATCTTTTTGCTTCAAGCTCCGAATATGACTCTATCCGTAACATTATATGGGCGCTAATACCGAGCGATTCAAATGACCGGCAAGGACAATTATGGTATATGAACAGCAAACGTGATGCCTGGGTTAAAGTGCCTAATCCCGCTGGCGGCGTACCCCTGGCCCAAATCCAAATAAACACGACGATGGTGCAGGATTCCTTGCGCGATAAGTTGGTTGTCTTTGGGCAATATGCGCGCCAGAACGGCAGCATCGCCGTTTACTCACCGAATCAAGATATGGCGGCGGCGGGTTCTTGGGAAGTCAAACTGCCCGGGGGTGATCCCGTGATACCGGATGACCAAATTCCCGTCGATTACGATCGAAAACAAGGCGTGTTTGTGCTGTTACCTTCCCAGAGTGGAGGGGAAGACCCGGCTGATACGTTTGTCTATGATCCCGATAAGAACAGTTACATCAAAGTCCCTAATGCCAGCCAAATCCCTAACGCTGACTTGAACCCTTTAAATTACATGTTGAGATACAGCCCAAAAATGAACATGTTCTTTTTAATAACAGGACGTTGGTTCACCACCACAGCGGTTTGGGCTTTCAAGTTGGATTACTCCAAACTGTAGCCAGCGTAGGGCGCGGGCGATAGCATCATGCACCGGATAGCCGGAAGCCAACCGGCGGTGCGACGGCTATCGCCCCCACACCCTACGGGATACGCCTTAGCGTGTTGGGTTTTCTTACCCAAACACCCACCCGCCACAAAGAAAAACCCAAGCAACCCTAAAAATCCCCTATCATATTGCTTTCCTTTGGCTTGCCCACAGACTGTTATCATGATGAGATTATTGTTGCTGCTGTCCTTTTTATTGCCGATGGTGGCCGCACCCGCCAACGCCGCCGCCAAACCTACCCAGCCCCACCAGCCGCCGCCGTTGCAATGCGTGGCGTTTCGCCCTTATGTCGGCAACATCACCCCTGATTATGGCCCCCAGCCTTCGAAGGAACTGATCGACACCTTGCTCGATAAAATAGTCAAAGACACCCCGTTCCGTTGCATCAGGACTTATGGGGTGCTGAATGGCTTGGATTATACCTTTACCGCAGCCAAGGCACGGCATTTGAAGGTGATTGCGATTTTGTGGATAGACAAGGACAGCAAGGTCAATTCGCAGTCGATTTCCACGGGCATATACCTCGCCCGCACGTTTCCTGACACCATTATTAAGCTCAGTTGCGGCTCGGAAGTGCGCACCCGCCACGGTTATGCGTTTGACGGCGAAATCAGCCGCTGCCTCCAAGCCCTGCGCGAGGCCAAGATCAAGCAGCCGTTGACGACTATTGACACTTGGTGGGAGTGG
>JAQTNZ010000499.1 GCA_028713595.1 Methylovulum sp.
ACCGCTGCACGAGCCATTTCAAAATAAGCTACGCCCGGCAAGGTTTTCTGGCCTTGTACCTGATGGTCACGCAAGAAAAACTCCCTGCCGGTAAATTCTGACCGGAAGCATTGCGCACTAAATGTCGAAGCGTTGACATGCACCAGAGGATGCAATCTGGCGGTTTGTGGCACTACAGCATCACTAGCCATGATATTAATCGGCAACCAATAGCGTTCTTTAGCGAACGGATAGGTCGGTAGCCTGATCCGGCGAGGATTAAGGCCAACATAGAGCTTATGCCAATCAAAATCCAAGCCCTGCACCCAAAGGCCCAACAATTTGCCATACTTGCCCTTATTGAGCCAAACATCCAAAGTGTCGGCCATATCATCATCGCCCGCCCATTCCGCCCAAGCACGGCCTTCGCGTTTGACCTGACCAGAATAAACACTTTCCAATACTGTGGAATGCGCCAAAAACCCTTGCAACTTAGCCAGCAATTCGGCGGAGGAGTGCGCGGTCATGGCCAAACGCTCCGGCATCGCTTCGCGTCCGGTTTGCAGGGTATAGGCCAAATCCAACAACGACAGCCCTGCGGCTGTATCGGTTTGGTTTTGGACAAACACCAACAGCTTTTGCACATATTCTTGCAAGGCTTCGGCAGTGTGTGCCGACAGCACTATCAGCATGGGCGTAGTGGGGGTAGTGATGTGTGCAGGATGGTTGGCGGTGTATTCGGCAATCAGCAAATGGGCGTTGGCACCGCCCGCACCAAACGCGGATATGCCCGCAATCCTAGGCAAGGTATTGCCCGCTATGACAGGCCGCTCCCAAGTGCGGGTCTGTTGGTTGACCCTAAAGGGCGTGGCGGCAAAATCAATATGCGGGTTAAGCGGTTCGGCATGTAAAGACGGGACAATTTGCCCATGCTGCATTTGCAACAGGACTTTAGTCACCCCGGCAATGCCCGCCGCTGCTTCGGCATGGCCGATATTGGACTTGACCGAGCCTAAGTGGCAATATTGCTTATCTGCCGTGGCCGCAGCAAACGCCTTGCTTAGTCCGGCGATTTCAATCGGGTCGCCCAAAGGCGTACCCGTGCCATGCGCTTCGATATAACTGACGGCACGCGGGTCTATGCCCGCTTGCGCCAAGGCCTTGCTGATGACTTGTTGTTGGGCGTTAGGATTGGGAACGCTATAAGCATTGCTTTTGCCGCCGTGGTTAATGGCACTGCCTTTAATCACCCCGTAAATCAAATCACCGTCACGTTCGGCATCCGCCAAGCGTTTTAGCAAGACTACCCCCACCCCTTCACCAGGAATATAGCCCTCACCGTTGGCACCAAAACTTTCGCAACGGCCACGCCCGGAGATAAATTGCCCCATACTGAGCATCCGGTATTTATGCGGATGGATGCTGATATTCACGCCCCCCGCCAACGCCAGATCGGTATTGCTGTGCTTTAAGTCCTGACAAGCCAAATGCAGGCTAGTCAATGAACTGGAACACATGCTATCGACCGCCAAACTGGGACCTTGCAGGTTTAAAAAATACGACACGCGGTTGGCAATGCTGGCATAACTGCCACCTGCCACCATAGGCTGGCCTTGGACACTGGCTTCGGCGGCCCATAAAGGGTATTCGCCATACATCACCCCGACATAAACCCCAGTCTGTGGCGGCAGGTTTTTACGGCAATAACCGGCATCTTCCAAAGCCAACCAAGACTGTTCCAGAAACAGACGTTCCTGAGGGTCCATCAATTCCGCTTCCCTAGGGGATATGTTAAAAAACAGCGCGTCAAACTTATCGACATCGGCGATAAAGCCACCCTCTTTGCTAAAATGCGCTCCCCAAACACTGCGGTCATCACTGTAATAATGCCGCCAATCCCAACGCTGCCGAGGCACCTCACTGATACAATCGCGTCCGTTACGCAAGTTTTTCCAAAAGCTTTGCAGATCATCTGCTTGCGGATAACGCCCGGACATGCCGATAATCGCTATATCCAAAGCTAAAGGTGCGGATGTATCAGGCAACACGGCGGCAAAGCGGGGGCGATACACAACGTGTCTGGCGGCGTTAAGGCTACTAAGTTGTGGCTCAGCTCGGGGGGCAACCGCATCGGCTGGCAACAGCTTTTGTAAGGTGTCACGGTGCGCTTGCAGAAAATAGGCCGTGAACGTCCGCAAGGTCGGATATTCATAACACAAGGTTTTCGATAGGGAGCCGAAAGTCTTTTCCAATTCATTGGTCACGGTTATGACCAGGATTGAATTCAGCCCGTAAGTGTCCAAGTTTTCATCGGCTTGCAACTGGTGAACCGGCAAATTAAGGACGGTGGCAAACTGCTTTTTAAAATAATGCTCGGCCTTTATAGCCAAGCTGGCCGGCGTTTGCCCAACCGCCGCTACGGATTTATTGGCTTGCACGGCAGGGTTACCCAACAGCCCCACCCTTAATCTCGCACTGTCACCCGCCAACACCAAGACTTGCGCTTGTCCGGCCATTAACGCCTTTGTCAGGGCGTTGATACCGTCTGTGGTCGCCATCGCCACCATGCCGATGCTTTGCTCCATCATAACTTGGGTTTGCACATCCATTTGCATCCCGCCTTCTTGCCAAAAAGGCCAATTCACCGATAAGGTCAACCCTTGGCGTTGGTTTATAGCCACCAACTGTTGGCGATATTGCGCATAAGCATCCATAAAGGCATTGGCGGTGGCATAAGCGGCTTGACAAAAATTGCCAAAAACAGCCGCCACGGAAAAAAAATACACGACAAAATCCAAATTAAAGGCGCGGGTGGCCACATCCAAATAAACGACACCCGCCACTTTCGGAGCCAACACTTGGGCGAACTCGGCACTGGTTTTATTCAGGATAAAATTGTCTTGGGTAATGCCCGCACTATGGAGGATGCCATGCAAGCCTTTAAATTCAGTTTGAA
>JAQTNZ010000500.1 GCA_028713595.1 Methylovulum sp.
GAAATTGATAAGGCAGTTTGATTTGATCCTGCACATAAAGCCCGTATTGATCGGTGCGGTTATCGGTTTTACCGATCAATTGCAAGGGTTGGCTAAACGGCGTGCCGGGATGACTAGGATTATTGATAGCAATAGTTGATTCTTCCTGACCACCGAAATCCGTGAAGCTACTGGCATCGCTATGACCATTATCCAAGCGGTAATAATCGCCGCCTATTAATAAGGTATGTTGCAAACTGGCGGTATCAAAATGCCCGACCAGATCAAGGTTGGTGGAATAGGTGTTGAACTGGCTATTCACCCCCCACAATTGGCGGATAACGTTATCGCCCTGCGCGTCAATGGGATAGACAAAATAAGGATTATCAATGGCTTGCTGGTTGACGGAAAAGCGGTGTTTCACCGACCAATCGTCATTGAATTGATGCGCGACAGTAAAACCGCCATAAACGGTTTCCCGCGTGGTCGGTGTGTATTCGCCGTAATTGCGGCTTCCGGGTGTGCTGAACAGTTTATCTAAAGGCAGAAACGCCGTGTCCAAGCCCAGATGCTGGTGGTTATATTCCAATTCTAAGGTCGCTTGGGTTTTTGGGCTGATGACCCACTTCAACACCGGTGCCATGAACACGTCTTCCTTATCGACAAAATCACGGAACGAGCCACTGTTTCGATACGACAGATTCATCCGGTACAACAGGCTCTTATCCGTGTTGATCGGGCCAGTGGCATCCAGCGTGGTGCGGTAATGATCGAACGATCCAAACTGCTGGGTGGCTGCATAGTAAGGCGTTGCCAACGGCTGTTTGGTGACGACATTAATCATGCCGCCGGGATCAACCAAACCGTACAAAATCGCCGTCGGGCCTTTTATGACTTCCACTGATTCGACATTCGCCATTTCCCGGCTAGAAATGCCTTGTTGCAAACGGAAGCCATCACGGAAATAAGTTTGCGATTCAAAGCCGCGCAAAATCACCGATTGCCCGGTGCCACCAAAAAAGCCACCTTCATTGCCGCCCGAACCATTGGTCGTCACCCCGCTAACATTTTTCAAGGCCTGATCTAAGCTGATAACTTGCTGGTCTTTCAAAACTTGTTTGGTAATAGTTTGCACATTCAGCGGCGTTTCCATAACCGGGGTATCAGTTTTCGTACCACCCGAAGCTGACGGCAAAACGTAATCGGCATTGTAAGGATCACTGCTGTCGTAAAGGCTAGTCCCGCTGACTTTGACGGTCGGCAAGGTGGTTTGGCCCGACGCTGTTGCCGCTGGCGCAGGTGGCGCGGCTTTCTCCAGCGTCACCGTGCCGTTTGCTGTGGTACGGGCAATCATCAAACTACCGCCCAATAATTTCCGCAACGCTTGTTCCGGCGTGTATTGACCGGACAAGCCAGGCGACTGCGTGCCTTCCGCCAGTGCCGCCGGATAGCTCAATTGCACATTGGCGGCATCGGCGTAGGCATTCAAGGCACTGCTTAACGATTGCGGCGGGATGTTGAAAGTTTGGCTGTGTCCTTCCGCCAGAGGATGGTTTGCGTGCAGAAGCAACGCAACCGCACAGGCCAATTGCTTTAAGGGTAATTGCGTTTGTCTGCCTGAACGGCTGGCGGAAAAATCGGTGGCTGTCATTAGAATCTCCAGTGGCTGAGCCTGTTAATGGATAAAGTCTAATGAAGACGGCTAAGACAGATTTTCCCCCAGCTTATGGGGGGAAATTTTTTCGGATGATGGTACTTTTTAATATTCGACCTTAACCGACCCCATAAAGGTACGCGGTGCACCGTAGTTGCTTGGGCCGTAACTATAAATGGACGCGATATAGGTTTGGTCTAATAGATTGTCGATATTGAGCTGGGCAGTCACTCGTGTATCACCTACTTTCCACAATTTGCTGCCCATGAGATTGGCGGTGACATAACCAGGAGCTTGGGCGGTTTCGTTATAGCCGATCTGACGCTCATCGACTGCTTGCATACCTGCCCCCCATTTCACCCCTTGCAACTGTGGCAGGTGCTGGAATTCATAAGTCGTCCAGATGCTACCGCTATGCACTGGGGCATTGTTTAGGCGTTTACCCAATTGAGTGGCATCAAACCCATCTTTTACGGTTTTTGCAAAGGGTGTATAGGCATAGGTGGCAATCAGATTCCAGCCTGGCAATATTTCGCCTGTTACATCCAGTTCTATCCCCTTGCTTTCTTGTTCGCCTGCGGCTTGAGTCAAACCGGGGCGGATTGCAATCGGTAAGTTCTGCTTAGTCAAATCAAAATAAGCCAGTGTCGCCATCAAACGTTTATCAAACAGTTCGGTTTTGATACCCGTTTCCCATTGTTGGGCAGTTTGTGGCGGTAACGGGATGCCTTGAAGGTTGGTGTTTGATGCGCCGAAATTTTCGGTGTAACTGCCATAAATTGACAATTCTGGTAACGGTTGCCAGACCACACCGCCGCGCGGTGAAACCTTGTCTTCACTTTGTTTTAGACGATCATGTGCATACTCACCGAAGGCGACACTATCATAATCGGCACTGTCATAACGGAAACCACCCATCACATGAAAGTGATATGGCAGTTGCACTTGGTCTTGGGCATACAAACCAAACCAAGGCAGCGTTGAATTGGCAGTCGTAATATCCCCCGGCAGAGTCGTAGGCGGACCCGCCATGTGGGTAGGATTGTATATATTGGTGACATCGTATTGGTTTGGATTAGCACCGAAACCCACCGCCGTTGATCGGACATCGCTACGGTAATAATCACCGCCCATTAACAGGGTGTGTCTGGCAAAACCCGTGTTGAATTTTCCGGTCAGCTCAAGGGCATTGAAAAAGTTATGTTGATAATCGTTGCCGTCAATATTTTGGGCAAAGTAAAAACGGGTCTGATCGCCGTTCGACTGCACAGGCGACCAATTGCCATCAGGA
>JAQTNZ010000501.1 GCA_028713595.1 Methylovulum sp.
CATGGAAACTGAAGCGTCAATAAGGATGGCAAACGCCGCATTCGGCGATTGTTTTGGCGCTTGATGTACGAACAACCTTGAATCGCCTAAAGCCAACCTGTGCAAACGGTTGCCGTCAATTTTGTTGCCGGAGCGTTTGTGGCTTCGGCTGTGGTTTTGGCTTCCTTGTACAAAGCTTTGCAGAGCCAACCTGAGGCGGGCAGAGTGTCCAAGTACCTTGTTTAATAGTTCTTGGCCAAGAACGGCATTACATTCAGGCTCCCTGGCGACGGGCAATCCGACATCTTCGTCATAACAGGCTCGGTGCTGTCCGTCCAAAATGTCCCTGATGGTTTCGGCACGGTCTACGGGCAAATCCTCGTCAGACGCATTCAGGACGGAAGAGAGGATTTGGGAAAATAGCGCTTGTTCTTGAGCTTGCACAGCATTAGCCTGACCAGGAGGTTGTGGACTATCTTCTGGTGGAGATTCTGGGGATTGTCCCTGATGTTCATGCTGTGCCGCTGTCTCCCGTTCCTCTTCAAGCATCCGTAATATACGGTCAGCTAATCTGACACAGTCACGGGTGTTTTGCAGGAAAGGCACGTCGGATAGCAAGGCTATCAGGCGTGTGACCGACACTTCAGGAAAAGTCTTTGCCAAAACAGCTTCAGCTGCATCTGCCACAGCATTTAGGCGCTTGAAGCCGAGGACATCGGCACTCAACCTCAATAACATAAAATTCGACAAAATGGTGGCGGGTGCCATTGGTTTGTCCGGTCGGCTGTTATTTTCCAAGAACAAGTGTTCATCCATTTTTTGTAGGGTCTGTTTTGTCCCCGGATACAGCCTGATGATGTCGCTTTCGATGCGGATGTCCTCTAGGATATTAACCAGTGTCCTGCGGATTGGGTTGGTTGCAGCGCGTGCGAATTCATCGAAATCACTGAACCGCACATGTGCCGCTTCGTGGGCCAAATAGCCCCAGGCAATGTCCTTATAATACGGGTCATCTTGGTTGTACGCCGGAATGGTGATTGTCTTGCCGTCAGTTTGGGCAACACATCCGCCGACCCTGACTTTTACGCCCAAGCTATTGCCCAAGGCCGCGGCGACAATCGGAAATGCGCCGTTTAACGATCTGTTTTGTTTCATGGTTTGCTCCGGTAATGATACGGGGCAAACCCTACTCCCATTGGGGCGATGGTTGCCCCGGTTGGGTTATAAAGTGGGCTGTTTCAGAAATAAGCGTCTGGAACAGCCAATGGCAGAGTGGCAAAATACAGGGATAGCGTTTGGGTTGCGGCCAATTTTGTTGGGAGTTCCGCCGTCAAATTTGAGTTAGCCTCCCTGATGGCAGACGGCATCACCGCAGCCGGATTGATATGCTCGCGCACCCAAGATACGGCAGGAAGCCAGTCATCCGTGTCCCCATCGCTGGTAAGCACAAAATAAGGGATGTGCAAAAAGCCAAGAACCAATGACGCGCAGACCACAAAATCGTAGGGCTGGCGGTTGGTCTTGCATGAATCACCCATCACCTTGGGGACTAGCAAGAAGGTTTCGCAGGCGGAGTCCGTTGAATTGTCGCCGTTGAAAGCAATCTGTCTTGAATTGCAGATGGGCTTTTTATCCCCCATCGGCCCCCGCAGGACAATGCCCTGGTCGACATCAGTGCCTAAGTTTATCAAGTCGTGATAACTGGGCAAGTTTTCAATAACGTGTTGAACATCAATGATGAGATGCGCCCAATTCTCTTGGGTTGGCCGCCTTGTTATTTGAAATTTATGTGTATATCCCATTGGCTTTCCTTTAATGGCGGGAAAGCAAGGTGACCCCAAACGGGAAATTTGCTTTCCCGACGGGTAAAATATTTTAAGTTTATTAGCCTATCAGGCTACCAAAGGATGGTTGGTAAGGTAGTCATGCACCAAATCAAGTGCGGCACGTTGCCGTCTGCATTCCTGTGCAATCTCCACATCCAAGCAATCATCATCAGGATCGTGTTCAGTATCCAGGCAATTCGCTGTTGCCAATTGCCAAACCAAGTCGAGCGCATCATAGAGCTCGTCATCAATGGGCCATTGCCGGCAGATAGGCCTGACAAAATCGCCAAAGTCACGGGCAAAGCAATCCAGTGGATGTTTATGGTTTGGGTCAATTTCACCTGATAAATTTACCTTAAAGGCATTAGTTGAAATCAACTCCCGTCCTGGATCGTCTTTTTTGAGCATTAGGAAAGCGTAAGGGTCGCCAGCATCGGCGTTGTTGTATTCATAGATGCCGCTTACTTGTGGGCATATTGTCCGCATGGCCGTCTCCAAATCATAGTGGGTTGATGGCGGATACGAACTGCCCATACGGATAGTTGGCATCCGCCGGGTAAGATTAGATTACAGGGGGTTCTGTCAGAACCACATGTCATTGCTGTTATTAATGGCAAGTGCAGGAATCTGTGTTTCTACGTTACCATCAGTTTTTGCGAGATTGGCCACAGCTGTGATGGGTTGTTGCACAGCTCCGGTAAATACGATGGCTTGGGCTGTATCCGATTCGGCTAATGCAGACCCGTTGAAATGCGCCGGTAACCGGAGATGTTCGGCATCATTATCCCTTTCTTCATCCTCTTCTTCGAGGTATTGTGTGGTGTTGTAATCATCCAACATGAACAAGGTCGGTCCGTTAAACCAAGCCATCGCTTGTTCATCGGTTTCCGGCATGGCGGCATCAAAAGCGGGCGGTTGCCCGACAATATCTACGCTATCCGATTGACCGACACCGACACCGTCAGGCCATGTAGCTTGGGTTTGGGATAAACCACCGCCATGCGCCTTCACTTTGTCCGGGTCGGACAACAATAACCCCAACGCGAACAAGGCATGATAAGAAGAACCGTTGTAAGGGCCACTTTTAGGTATTGACGCTAAAACCCTGTCAATTTCGT
>JAQTNZ010000502.1 GCA_028713595.1 Methylovulum sp.
ATTCATGGGTAACCTCTATATTCTCGATGGACAGATTGCAATGCGATGTCCTGACGTGCTTCAGTGGGCCGAATTCATGGCGGAGCCGGGTCACGTTCAGGTGGACTTTGCCAACTTAGATGGCGCGGCGGTCTCGACGGTATTTCTGGGTATTGATTACAACCACTGCGGTATTGGCGACCCATTGCTGTTCGAGACATTGGTGTTTTATGGTAATGGTGAACTAGGGAGTATGCGACGTTACTTCTGTTGGGCGGAAGCCGTCGAGGGGCACGAAGAAGTTGTTGGGGCGGTTCGCGCTGAGATCGCGCATTCAGTAAGAATTACCGCGGAGGTGCTTGCAACGATCCGCACAAACCTATCGTCAGGCAAGGGATAGGGCTCACTAGTGTCTCGGTTGAATGGCAATTTCGCAATATGGTCCATACGCTCTTTATGGACCGTCATCATCACTTACCAAGCCGCTTGGAGTGCATAAATTTTGCGCAATGAATAATTTTAATGTATGGCAAACTGACGTTGGTTGCAGAGTCTCTGGTTTATCGGGCGGGACATGGACATTATTTTTGGTAGCTGGAGCTAATTCGACGGGCTTTATCACTTGCGGAGCCAATTGCATTGATTAAGTGTCGCCATGCGTTTACGCGCGTAGTCTTGCCAATCCGGTGTTTGGTGGTCTAAATCAGGCAACTTATCTGGCGTTAATTCATATAGCACCAACACTGTACTTACCGCCCAAAATGATGCGGGCAAATTAATTATGGTAAGTGGCGGCGGGGGGACTTTTACCCTTCCGCTCTCATCAACAACGCCAGAGGGTGCGAGAATTGCTTTCATGTCACAAGGAGGCACTGCGGTCTTGGCTCCGCAAGGGGGCGACTGCCTCAATAAACAAAATATTTGCGCTGCTAGCGTAGATTTTTCTTCGGGTGGTTTTATAGGCGCAACCAAAACAGGGGCGGCATGGATTGTCGACTCTGGAAGTATGTTGGGCGACCCCGCCGGTACTTCCTGCGGGAGTTCTGTATTTTATAATGGTGCATTCCAAGCAGGTGGACTGGCAATCACCTGTCAAGGTCTTCAACCTGCCGTAAGTGGATGTCCAATTGGATATACGCTTAGGCAAAAAGATAGTTTTACGGATGGTGCTGCTAAACTGTATCAAAGTTATGCGTGCTTCAAAAACTAACCAAGCAATCTGCCCAATTCGCACAATATCAAAAAAATGAAACGATATGATCCACTGTTGACCCTTCGAGCCCTAGCATGCCTTATGGTCTTCGTTGGCCACGCATTCGCTGTGATTTTCACGCCAGAAACGCTTCCGTCCAGCATCAACTATGGTGCCTGGTTGCTTACGCCATCACCTTGGGTAGGCGTATGGGTATTTTTCGTTCTTTCCGGTTACTTAATGGGGAAGGGGTATTTTCGAGAAAGGTATACGTTTACCAAGGAAGGTGTGAAGGCATACTTTATCAACAGATTATTGAAGATAGCTCCACTTTACTTGGTGACCGTTTTTATTTGTTCGGCTCTGATAACACCCGAAATCTTTCAAACGAAGAATCTTTGGATGTTGTGGAACATTCTCTTGTTCAACTACGATGGTTCGTTACCAATCAACCCAAATGGGTCATTGTGGACCGTGTCTACAGAAGTGCATTTTTACCTTATTGTGCCAATTCTGTTTAGCGTTTTCTCATCTGTTGACCGCAAGCGAGCGCTCATCTTCATTTCCATCGCATTGGTAGCGGCATTGGCCTATCGCGGAATAACGGTGATGACATGGGGCCGCGAGGTATGGTACACATTGATCTATACGCCCACCTTCGCGAATATGGATCTATTTTTAACTGGGTTTTTGCTTAACCCTCTAATTCGTTCTTATAAAACGACAATCAAGAACGGCATTGCTATTGGTTTTGGCCTCTTTTTTCTATTTTACGCATTGCAAGCGTACATCTTCGGTCAGGCATTTGTATTACATCACCAAGAGGCGATGATTTTACTGAAAGGTTTTGGGCCGACAGTCACAGCGATCTCTATTGCTGGCGTTATAGCAATGTTTGAACTTGGGGATCGTCATGGAGAATACAGGCTTGGTCGTAAAACAGAAATCCTGGGCCTAATGACGTACGCAATATATGTTTGGCACGCGCCAATTCTGACAGCGATAAGAAACGTGGCCGGACCGTCCAGTGATCTGTGGTCAACAGCGGCTCTTTCAATTATTGGAATTGTTGTAGTGCTGGTTGTTAGCACACTTAGTTATTACATCATTGAAGTGCCGTTTGAGCGTCGTAAAATCACTAAAAAGTTAGGGGGACCAGAATTAACTGTAGGTGTGAGTATCGCCAGTCGGTAGCGTTCTGAACTTTGAGTCCCACTCGGTCCGGTGGCTAAGCCACTTGCTGTCACGGATGTCCCAGAAGCTACCAAGGTGCTGTGATTTACGACGTTATCTATTGATCTTCGCCATCTTGCCAATCCGGGGTGTGGCTAGCGGGGCAAGCCCCCATAGTGCCAACCTCCCCAGCGCGAGCGCTGTGGACAAACTACACTAACACCTCGGGTCATCTGATCTACGCTAACATCTGCGTGCTTGGCGCAACCAAAAGCGACACCGTTTATGCTTGGGTAGGTGCTCAAAGGATATGGGGCGCTGCTGGTGGTGAACCGGGTAACTGTTCTGCTGTATTTTTTGCAGTACCTAACGGGTGGGCTTATAGCGTTGGAATGACTGAGGGAGGGAATACAGTCCTTTCGTGGGTTGAGTGGCGATGACCTTGCCAATCCGGGAGCTGGAAAAAGTCGTCACAACCGAACCTTTTCCGCTACACGTTCACCAGTTCCACGAACTGGACCGTGCCGGGCAACGTCAAGTCGGCTTATGTCAGCATCGCCGGGGGCGG
>JAQTNZ010000503.1 GCA_028713595.1 Methylovulum sp.
TTCATTGGGGTTATTTGGATTATAAGCTTGTAGTTTGACCATGAACACGCCACGCAGGCCACTGGCGTTGTGGTACAAATAGCGGTCAATATCCAAGCTATCATAAGAGGGTTTACCAAAACCCGGATCATCGATCAAACGGCTATCTTCAAAACGCTCAACTAAAGTGTCCAGCGCATGGTCGCCTAAGTCCGGTTGGGCAAAGCCACCGCTATTTTGATCGACCAAATGATGCAATTGTTTTGGCAACACACGGCCTATGTCGATTTTTACGCCATCAAGGCCACGGCTCATGTACGCCAATTTACGCTCACCCGTCAATGACAGCAACGAGCCTTGGGACAGCCATTTGACGGCTTGGGGATAGGGTTGCACCGTTACGGTCGCCCAACTGTCCTGACGGGCGAGATAGCCACCGAAAGCTTGGGCGCCAGAGTCTATTTTAACCAGCACCGACCTGCCGACCGGTGCGGAAAACTTAAAGCCGTGTAAGGTCTCATAGTCTTTTTCAGTCGCTTGGGCGGTGATTGCCACAGGTTCGGCAAGGGCCGCCACGGCGCTGGTGACTTTGCCGGTTGACCAGACATAAGGTTCTTCGCGCTCCTCTTCGCTGGCATTGGGCGGGTATTCGGGCAGCAACCAGACGTGTAGCTTGCTTTTCAGCATGTCCGTGCTGATCGGGGCGGTGGCGTTGATTAACAGCACCTGTTCGGGTTCAAAACGCTCATTGTCTATCAGCGTCATGCTAATGCTATCAAAATTCAAGCGGTACAGGCCAGGTATCACGACATCGCGGTTAAGGGTGTCGGCGGTGGCGTTACCCCCTAGGTTAGAGCGTATGCCTTTTTGCAGCGACAGTTTTAAGGTGGTGTTTTCTTTGGGGACGGCCAGCACGCCCGAATGCAGGTAGGCGTGCAATTTGTAAGCATCGTAACTGATGGTGACGGGCGGGGCGGTGGCATTAAGAAAATGCAGGCCATCGGCCAACGTCAGTTGGACTTTGTCGGCAAAATCGGCGCTATCGACCGGATGGCTGAAACTGACGGTGGCGACCAACTGCTTTTGTGTGGGTTGCATTGGGTCTTGATAAAACTCGGCTTGGGTTATCTCAGCAGTAAACGGTGGGCTACGGAACTGCAAGCTGTCCTGGGCCAATGTGATGGTCGGCGCCAAGAAGCCGCTATCGGAAAATTTGACGGTATAATCGGTGCCGATGCCCCAATCATTTTTAGGGTAAAAGTTGAGGGTTTTATCATCTTCCCAAAACCAATGCCCATCCAACTGAGGTGATAAAGCAATTCCTTCGTGAACTGCTTTGCCGATCTTGTCAACGGGTGCCACAGGCTCGTCAAAAACGATTTGCAAATATCCAGGCTCGGCATGGCCTTGCTCGTCATAGCTAGTCGCCGTGGGGGGCGTGACCTGATAATGCGTCAACACGGGCTTGGGCAAATGCGCATACCACCAAACGCCTAGACCCCCGCCTGTGGCGACTAATAGCAACACACAGCCAAACAGCCAGCCGCGTTTAGGGTTAAGCCGTAGCCATTGCCTATATTCGCCGAATTGCCGCCCCAAGCCGTGTAGCCAAGCGGGTGGTTGCCATGTCCAGGAACCTAATAGTTGGGTCAAATAAAAACCGATGCCGTTGCTGATGACCAGCAAATAGCCCAACAGCAACAGCCAGAAAGTTTTTAGTACGGTAGTAAGGCGAGTAGGCATGGACAACCCTTAGGAGACAATAGGTTTTAAGCCTAAAATGATACTTGAACTACGGGTTTTTGCGAAATTTTATCTTTACTTTAGGTTTTATCCGCTCGGTGTCGGCAGGGTAAGCGCAGACAAGAAGGGCTTGGCAGCTGATAAGGCTATTGTTTTCCCGAAAGTCTGCGGGTATGTTATGGCCTATTTTACAATGCCATACCCAGGAGGCCGCCATGCACGATATTCAAGAGACCGAAGCCGAAAACATTTTTGACACTTGGGACATTTACCAAAAAATTGTCAGTGCCAACAATATGTTCCATCTGGAAATTTATGCCGATGTCGCGGCCATCTTACAAACGCTTGAAGGCGGGTTTTCGGTGTTGGATTTGGGCTGTGGGGATGCGGCAAATCTGGCCCGTGTGCTTATGCCGTTGCCGGTAGGCCATTATTGCGGGGTCGATTTGTCCAAGACGGCGTTGGCCCTTGCCGGCCAAAACCTGAAAGGCCTGGCTTGTCCGATAGAATGGCGTTGTGGCGATTTGTTACAGGAACTCCATGCGTTGGATAAAAAGTATGACGTTATTTTTACCAGTTTCGCCTTGCATCACCTCAATTCCGCCGAAAAATGCGAGTTTTTTCAAGTCGCCCACGCACATCTTAATGCGGGGGGCTTCTTGTTGATGATTGATGTCGTCCGTGAGGAACATGAAGATTTGCCGGGTTATTTGGCCGCGTATTGCGGCTGGTTACGCGATGATTGGCAAGGCATTGACGGGCGCGAGAAAGCGATAGCCTGCCAACATATTATGGAAAATGATTTCCCCGAAACGTTGCTGACTTTACAGGCTTTTTCGGCACAGGCGGGTTTTACGGCTTGCCGGACCATTAGCCGTTACCAATGGCATAACGTGTTGCGCTTTGATGCCGCTTCGGGCGCGTAAAATCCTGTAGGGCGCAGGAAGGCCAACAATGGTTTAGGCATTCCTGCGAGGATAGCCCATCAGGGTAGGTTACGGATGGAAGGCCGGGCTATAGTGATGTACGGCATCGACCATCGCTTTAACATGCTCAGGATTGATGTCGGGCAAAATGCCATGCCCTAAATTGAACACATGCCCAGGGCCTGTGCCGTATTGGGTCAATATATGCTTGACCTTTGCCTTGATAATATCCGGTTGCGCATATAAGGTGATCGGATCCATATT
>JAQTNZ010000504.1 GCA_028713595.1 Methylovulum sp.
CAAGCCGCCGACTTCCACCTCGCCCGGCTCCATGAAGTCCGCACCGCCAACCCTGGCAAGGAAGTCATCATCACCGAATTTGGCTGGCCCAACGGCCCTGAGCAGACTTTTGCCACTAACAGCAAGACCGGACAGCAGTGCGGCATCGCCAGCGCCGCCAATCAGGCCGTGGTGGTGCAATCGACGTTTAAGCGATTAGCCCAAGAACATTTTTCCGGGGTAGTGTTTGAGGCGTTTTCGGAAGACTGGAAACCCAGTAATGAAGGCAATTTTGGCAACTATTGGGGGCTTTGCCAAGGCCAGCCGCCGTTCACCTGCGGCAAAAAAGTGGCCTTGCCCTGATTTTAAGCGCGGCTTAAAAAACATTAGCTTTTTATCCTAGGGTCGGGTTTGATAGAATGGCGAAATTGTGCAAAATTACCGCTTAAGCGCTATCATCCATCCGCCCCTTTCCAGCGCCAGACCCGCGCCAGCCGTAAAGGTGCGCGGCCTACGGCCTGACTAATCGAAACTTTCTAACATGACGAATGTAAAACTTACCCTACTTGTCCTAATGTCACTGTGCTTATCACTGGTATCAGAAGTCAGCTACAGCCGCCATGCCGCCATTTTGGTCGATGCCGACAACGGCAACATCCTCTATGAGCAAGAGGCCAACCACGCCTGGTTCCCCGCCTCGCTGACCAAGGTCATGACCTTGTACATGACCTTTAGCGCCCTGTCGCAAGGGCAAGTGCAACTGCGCGACACCATGACCACCTCGGTGTATGCGGCGCGGCAACCTAACAGCAAACTGGGGCTGAGGGTGGGCGAGAGCATCACCGTAGAAGAAGCCATCTTGGCGCTGATTACCCGCTCGGCCAACGATGCCGCCGTGGTGCTGGCCGAACACCTGGGCGGTAATGAGGAAAATTTTGCCACCCGCATGACCGCCAAGGCTCACGCCATCGGCATGTACGACACCCATTTCATGAACGCCACCGGCCTGCCGCACCAATGGCAAGTGACCACACCGCGTGATTTGGGGTTGTTGGCCTATAAGACCATGAATGATTTCCCCAACTTTTATCCGTATTTCGCCGCGCACAGCATGTTTTTCCGCGATCAGGAATGGCGCGGCATCAATAAATTCACCGCCAGCTACCCTGGCGCGGAAGGCATGAAAACCGGCTTTACCTGCGGCTCCGGTTATAACCTGATCTCCACCGCGCAACAAAACGGCAAACGCCTGATTGGCGTGGTCATGGGCGGCATGACCAGCCCAGAGCGTTACCAACTGATGACCGCCATGATGGATGCGGGGTTTAGCAACAACCTGCCCGCCCATGCCGACAAACACATTAGCGCGATACCGGAAAAAATCCTCAGCACCCCACCTTATCAGTTAGGCTGCGGACGCGATGCCCCGCGCACGTCTTACGCACAATACACCCCCGCACCCGTGCGCCATGCCCGTGCGCCCGTGCACCACATCAGCAGCCACAAACATCCGGTTCGGATTGCCAAAGCCAGCAAAATCCAACGTTACTTCGCCAAAACCAGCAAGCCCAGCAAAGCCCAACCCATCAGGCTGGCCAAGCTGACCAGCAAAAGCCATTACCACCGTAGCCGCTAATGCTTAAGTTGTTTTATATTTAATATCAACAAGATGACGGAGTAGGTCGGGCAGGCTGTTTCTGCCCGACACTTTAATGCCAATAGGTGGAGTGTCGGGCAGAACTGCTTGCCCGACCTACGCCATAGTCTATTTACAGCCCGCCTTCCGCTTCATAGCCTTCAGTGGCACACACCATCAGACCCATGCACACAACTCGGTACGGTCAGCTTGACCGTTGCGCTACGGTTATCGGCGGATTTTGCATAAAACGTGTACGCGCCGCCAGCGTCAGGAAACTCATAGTTGGCCGCGAATATCGGGAAATTATTGCCGTTCGTCCACGTATGGTTTAACGGCAGTACACGCCCATCCGGCCAGAGGATAGACATGGATACCACGCTTGAATCTTGGGCCGTTACCTCCACCCACCAAGTGCCAAGCCTGGAGATGGAGAAACTGGGTAGCCAAGGCGTGTTGGAGATAGTGACTTTGGCGGAAGCCTTTTTAGTCGTGTCCACTTGGCTGGTGGCGGTCACTGTACAGGTTTTTTCGGCGCTGGGCGCAACGTAAGCGCCCGTGCTGGCGATAGTCCCACAATTTTGCTCGGTTATGCCCCACGTCACCGCCTTATTGGTGCTGCCGGTCACTAACGCCGTGAAATTAATTTTAGCGTTGGTTTTCAGCCACGTGTTGCCCTGCATCACCGAAACCCCCACCGTTTGTTTTATCCCCGGAGTCAGAAAGCCGTGGCCGACCGCATCAAGCAAGAAATTGGGCTGGCTATGCGTGGCGACCAAACCTTGATTAATCGTCCAGATAATCAGGCCGCCGTAACCGTTGTCGCGGGAAAACTTGCCTTTTGCCAAAATGGATTGCTCATCTTCAAACGTGACATAACGGCAGCCATGACGTTCGGCTTTGGGCAGGGAAAGATAAGGCTGTAAAGCCACACTATCCCAATGGCGATACCTGGGGTCATATTCGCCACCAGCGCCAAACAACTCCGACAACCTATAATCATTGTCACCACCTTCAATCGTGACCCCATTGTCGGTGTTTTGGTTGGGGCCGGTGATGCCGCCGGTATAACAAGTGGCATAAAAACTGATACCCATCGCCAGCTTGCTTTTCGGCACACCCGCCGCCACAAAGCGGTTAAACGAATCGTCAATGGACACCGGCGTAGTCGCCTTAGCACCCTTAAGCGGCGAGTTATACCAAGACGACCAGCCCGAACCCGCCCAAGACGTGGCCGGATAATAAGACATCAGCGTCAAGCGGTCGAGTTGTTTGGCAATCAGCGGCAC
>JAQTNZ010000505.1 GCA_028713595.1 Methylovulum sp.
CCCGTCCCAACACATCACCTTGGAAGGTCATGGCGATGAACGCGGCTCCCGCGAATACAACATCGCCTTGGGTGAACAACGCGCCAAATCCGTAGCCAGCATCATGAAAATCCAAGGCGTGTCCGAAAGCCAAATCAGCGTGGTCAGCTACGGCGAAGAAAAACCCGCCGCCTTCGGTAATGACGAATCCGCTTGGGAACTCAACCGCCGTGTAGAAATCAACTATCAAGGTAAATAAATGAACAAACGCCTCGTTATTTTGTTAGGTGCGTACTGTGGCCTTATTGCCCCTGTGTACGCCTTGCCTGAAGTGATTGACAATTCCGCCTACCCGCCCTCAGCGGTGCCGACGGCAAATAACATAGCCCCCTCACCCTCCACCAGCTCCTTGCTGGAAATGACGGGGCGTTTGGAACAATTACAAACCGAAGTGCAACAGCTTACCGGCAAAGTTGAAGAACAGGCCAACACCATCGCCGAATTGAAAAAACAGCAAAAAGCCCGGCTGGGTGACTTGGAAGACCGTCTGCAAAGCCTTGAGACCAAAGGAAGCGGCACCGCCACTGATGCCACCGCCGTTCCTGCCGTTCCCGCTGATCCGAACGCCCCGCCAGCCGATGCCCCCAGCACAGGCGAACCGGCAGCGCCAGTGCCAGCAGCACCCGCACCCGAAACCAAAACGCCCGTTGATGCAACCCCCGCCGCCGCAACCACGCCGGCAGCGCCTGCACCCAAAGCCGCCGCCGTTTCCGATGCCGAAAGCCAAGCCTACAAAGCCGCCTACATGGACTTAAGGAACGGACACACCGACGAGTCCATCAGCGCCTTTAAAAACTACCTGAACACCTACCCCAGCGGCGGCCTAAGCGGTAACGCCCAATATTGGCTAGGTGAAGCCTATCTGGTCAACAAAGATTCCGATGCCGCCAAACAAGCCTTTAACGCCGTCATCGAAAAATACCCCAACAGCCCCAAACAGGCCGATGCCTTGCTGATGCTGGGCAAGGTTGAAATGGACCAGAACCATACTGACAAAGCGCGTGAATACCTAAACCAAGTCACCCGCCAATTCCCCAACACCACCGCAGCGCGTGCAGCCACCAAAAAGCTGTTGTTGCTTAACATCAACCAATGACCGTGAACGCCTTACGCATCACCGAAATCTTCCACTCGCTACAAGGCGAGGCCAACACCGTCGGCCTGCCCACCGTGTTTGTCCGCCTGACCGGCTGCCCCTTGCGCTGTAACTATTGCGACACCGCCTACGCCTTCACCGGCGGCAAAAAAATCGCCATTGCCGACATCCTGGCTCAAGTCGCCCAATACGGTTGCCATTACGTCACCGTCACCGGCGGCGAACCCTTAGCCCAACCGGCTTGCCATACCCTGTTAAGCCAATTGGCCGACCAAGGCTACCACGTCTCGCTGGAAACCAGCGGTGCCTTGGACGTGTCCGGCGTAGACCCGCGCATCATCAAAGTCATGGACTTAAAAACCCCCAGCTCCGGCGAACTGGACAAAAACCTCTACAGCAACATCGCCCACCTGACTTCCCAAGACCAAGTCAAGTTCGTCATCGGCAACACCGAAGACTACAACTGGTCAAAAGCCATCATGGCCGAATACGCTTTGGACAAACGCTGCCAAATCCTCTTTTCACCCATAGCCGGACAACAAAACCCCACCGAACTGGCAGACAACATTCTCCATGACCGCCTGCCCGTGCGTTTTCAAATCCAACTCCATAAACTGCTGTGGCAAGATGCCCAAGGCAAATAAGCCATAGTGCCGGCGTTTTTTACGCCTATACTCTGAACGGTCAAGTTTTCGGTTTTTAGTGTGAAGGAGCGCGGGCATCCTGCCCGCTAGTTGCGGTCAAGAATCCTGCGCTCCAAAAACCGAAAACGTGACCGTTTGAAGTATAAGCCACCCACCTGCACAAGATCATAAACAGATTGCCGGAATGACCGCACTATCTTTACAATATCGAACATTTTTACGGACCGCCCTTAAAAACACCCATGCAAAAACACGCCATTATCCTGCTCTCAGGCGGACTAGACTCCATCACCACCCTCGCCCTAGCCCAACAACAAGGCTTTGCCTGTTACGCCATCAGCTTCAACTACGGGCAACGCCATAACGCCGAACTGGTTGCCGCCAGCCAAATCGCCCAAGACTACCACGTCCTCGACCACAAAATCATCAACCTGGGCCTTGACAGCATTGGCGGTTCCGCGCTTACCGATGACCATATCGCCGTACCCGACAGCCTCCAAGACGGCATACCCGTCACCTACGTCCCCGCCAGAAACACCATCTTCCTCTCCTTAGCCCTAGGCTGGGCGGAAGTGCTAAAACTGCAAGACATCTTTATCGGAGTCAACGCCGTGGACTACTCCGGCTACCCGGACTGTCGCCCCGAATTTATCCACGCCTTCCAAAACCTCGCCAACCTCGCCACCAAAGCCGGGGTAGAAGGCAATATGTTTAAAATACACACCCCATTGATAGACCTCAGCAAAGCCGAGATCATCAAACAAGGCATCGCCCTAGGCGTAGACTACAGCCGCACCGTCTCCTGTTACAGCGCCGACAGCAAAGGCCGCGCCTGCGGAGTCTGCGATGCCTGCCGCCTTAGGAAAATAGGCTTCAAAGAAGCCGGCATCAACGACCCGACCTATTACAAGTAAAAAATGCTTGCCAAATGTAAATAATTCACTATAATAGTCTTTCTTTGTTGGGTCGCTAGCTCAGCCGGTAGAGCACCGCACTTTTAATGCGATGGTCATGCGTTCGAATCGAATGCGACCCACCATTCAAATTCATATAAATCAACCGCTTAAGCTTCATTGCTTGGCGGTTTTTTTATGCCCGTAAGAAAAATGTCGCAATTTTGTCGC
>JAQTNZ010000506.1 GCA_028713595.1 Methylovulum sp.
CGGGAGCTGGTGTTATACGACTCACGGATTATCATGGAATACCTTGACGAACGGTTCCCACATCCGCCCTTGCACCAAATGGACCCGGTCTCACGGGCCACCGCCAGAATGCTCATCAAACGTATCGATCAAGATTGGTATCAATTGCTGGAAGAAATTTCCTCATCGGGTGAGAAAAAATCAGCCCGCGCCAAAAAACTGCTACGTGAAAGCCTGCTCGCGGCCACACCGGTTTTTGCCGCCCGGCCTTATTTTATGAGCGATGAGTTTTCCTTGATTGATTGCGTGATCGCCCCGTTATTATGGCGTTTACCCAGCGTGGGTATTGATATTGCCGCCCAAAATGAGATAATCGGCAATTATGCCCAACGTATTTTTAAACGCACGGCATTTAAGCGCAGCCTTAGCGATGCGGAAAAAGAGATGGCAGACCCTATCAGATAATTTAGTTAAGCCCTGGACATGACCCCCTTAAAACCTTATTTGATCCGCTCCATTTACGAATGGATTATTGACAACAACCTGACCCCCCACATGTTGGTTGACGCATTGCACAGCCAAGCCGTAGTGCCGCAGCAATTTGTCAATGACGGCAAAATCGTCCTCAACATCAGGCCGCAAGCGGTTGATGCCTTGTCGCTGGGCAACGATGACATCCAGTTTAACGCCCGTTTCAGCGGCAAACCGATGCTGGTGATTGTTCCGGTCGCCGCCGTCCTGGCGATTTATGCCAAAGAGACCAATAAAGGCATGAGTTTTGACCAAGAAGACTACCCTGATATGGATGGGCCAACGCCACCCGAACAAAAGCCCCCCGCCAAGCCGCACTTGCGCATTGTAAAGTAACCCACGGCAAACGGCGTTATGCCCTTTGCGCCATACCCTATTAGAGCGGGCGCCAATCTGAGCGCCCGCACCTAAGCCATTCAGCTTTTATCCGGCTTATATAGCATCGACACCTTGCCATAACCCTCCCCTTGCCCTTTATCGGCCGGGATGATTTTCGCCTTACCCTGTTGTTTCACTTGGTCAATGCGAACAATCTTGTGGGCCGGAATGAAGGAACGCTCCACGCCTTCAAATTCAATCCGCAACTTTTCCTCTGACGGATCGACAACAATCGCGCTTTTTTCGCCGAACACAAACTCTTCAATCACCACAAAGCCATACAAATCGCTTTGATAGACGTTTTTGACGTACAGCTCATAAACTTGCTCGTGATTGAGCAAGGTCACTTTGTAAATAGGTTTTTCCGACATTATGCTTAGGTATATCCTCGTTGGTGTGTTCCGTTTAAGCCAGTGGCGGCGCGGACAAAATAAAATCGCTGTGCTGGTGATGGGCATCATACAGCCCCGCCGTATAGTCGCCCTTAACTACCTGATAACTGCGCGTGATAATTTCGGCCAAACCCACCACCAAAGGATACTGGGGCAAATCCTGCAAAGCCACCCAGTGCGCTTGAACCACATCGCCGTGGGCGGTTGGCTCTAGCGCGTGCAAATCTGCCAAGACCGCCAAAAAGTCCATAATCACATAGTGGAAGCCTTCTTGCCGCCTTTCAACCACGGCCACCAATTGCTGCACTGTCACCGCCAAGCCCGTTTCTTCGGCAACCTCACGCTGGCAAGCCTCCACCAACGATTCCCCCGGCTCTTGTTTGCCGCCGGGTATCGACCACCAGCCTTGAGCCGGCGGCTGGCCGCGTTGAATCAACAAAACCTGATCGCCATTAAAAACAACGCCGCCAACACCGATGGCAGGAACGGGCGGGGGCGTGTCTGCATACATAAATAACCTGCCTATAAATAAGAATTTAATAATAAACGCAGTGATAAAAAACTGTTTTTTGCCCGATTGGGTAATAAATCACAGCCTAAGCCCTAGATTTAGGTTAGGCTCTATGGGTTAAAATGAACTTATAACAAACACGGCCATTCACCCTATGCGCTATCCCTTGGTTAAAAACCAACAATAATGCCCCTGACAGCCTCCATAATAATGGCTCAAGGTGTTGTCCATAACAAGCGTTTGTTTTAACTCCTGGATTCAGGCCGATCAGGCTATCCTGTTTTGAAGCCATCGGCAAAAAAGAATTTGCCTTTTATTCATGCCACCCAGCGAGGAACTTACGATGAACTTGACCCCAACACCCTGTTTACCTTTCCGCCGCCATGCCTTGGCGCTCGCGCTCGCCTTGGCCTGCCACGCCTTGCCTGCGGCCACCCTGAATGTCAGTGGCGGCTGTACACTCTTTAGCGCCATCGCCAACGCCAATACCGACAGCGATAATGATGGCGCAAACATTGGCTGTCCGGCGGGTAGCGGTGCCGACACGCTCAATCTCACTGGCAACGCCACCTATACCTTGGACAAGTTGTTGCCCCCTGTCAGCAGCACTATCACCATCAATGGCAACCGTGCCACCGTCGACAGCAAACCCAAGTATTCAAGCGCGTTTTATGTCAGCAATACGGGCAAATTGACCATCAACAAACTGACCATCAAAAACGCCTCTGCCCAAAAAGGGGCGGGTATTTTTAACCAAGGGCTGTTGCAACTGAATGACAGCACCCTCACCGGCAACAGCGTCTATCCCGTCTGCGATTACTACTGCTTTGGCAGTTACGGCGGCGGGATTTTTAACAGTGGCACGGCAACCCTCACCAACAGCACAGTCTCCCACAATACTGCCGATGCGGGTTATTCAATCAATGGTGACAGCGGACGCGGCGGCGGCATTTATAACAATGGGGTCATGACCCTCAGCAACAGTAGAGTGACTAACAATAAGGCCACTGGTAGCCATGATCGCGGTGAAGGCCTGTTAGGTGGCGGCATTCTCAACTTCGGCACCATGACCCTCACTGACAGCACTATTTCCGGCAATAGCGCCGATG
>JAQTNZ010000507.1 GCA_028713595.1 Methylovulum sp.
CGCGACCGCGCTGACGGCAATGACCGGAATCGAAGCGGTCACAGGATTGGCCTTTAGTATTTTTAAACCTTCCAAACCGCTCATTCCAGGCAGGTTGATGTCCATCAGAATCAAATTGGGCTGGCTTTTATAAATGAGTTCTAAGCCGATTTCGGCGCTTTCGGCAACTAATAGTTCTATACCCTGGAGTTTGCGGAAAACATGTTTCATGACATTCACATTGATCGGGTTGTCTTCAATGTAAAGCACCCAGCCAAGGATTTTATTTCGTCCTGTTGTCGGTTTTTTTTCTGCTTCAGAAGCGAACGGTTTAGCGTTAGCAGGAGCGGGCTCGGCATACGGCAACTCTATCCAAAAGCAGCTACCCTCTCCTACAGTGCTGTCGAAGCCGATATGTCCATTCATTGCCTCGGTCAACTGTTTACAAACGGTCAGGCCGATGCCCGTCCCTTCAATATTACTCCGTTCAGCCCCCAAGCGTTGAAATGGCTGGAATATGGCGTGGCGGTGTTCGTTGGGGATGCCCATGCCCGTATCGGTGATGGAGATGCGCACATATCCGTTGGCCAAATAACAAGACACCCTGATCTTGCCGTTTTGCTGATTGTATTTGATAGCGTTGGATAATAGGTTGAGCAGGATTTGCCGTAGACGCGAAATGTCGGCATAGACATGTAAATCGTCGTTGCAAGCTTGCCACAGCACAATATCGCGTGTGCTGGCGGCAGGCTGTGAAAGCGCGATAAGTTCAGAGAACAATGGCGGCAAAGCCACTATTTCCGTTTTGATTTCGATCTTGCCGCTTTCGATACGCACTAAGTCGAGGATTTCATTGATGAGCTGGAGCAAGTGCCGTCCGCTCTCCATAATATGATTGACCGCTGTTTTTTGTTCCCCGACCAAGGGAGCCAGTTCCCCCATTTCCATTAATTGCGCAAAACCGATAATCGCGTTCAGCGGTGTGCGCAGTTCGTGGCTCATGCTGGTCAAAAATTCGGATTTTGCCTGACTGGCAGATTCTGCCGATAATTTGGCTTGTTCCAAGAGCTGTTCTGTCTGTTTTCGTTCGCTGATGTCATGGATAATGGACCAGATGACGATACGCCCTGATGCTTCGCTCAGCACGAAACCATTGACTAATACCGGATAGCGGCTGCCATCCTTGCGGATCAGTTCTTTTTCATAAGGTCCACAACGCCCCGTATCCATTAGGGATTGGGATAGTTCCCTTTCTTGGTCTAAATACTCTTTGGGAGTCATGTCCCGGCAGCTTAAGGCCAGAAGTTCGTCGAGGCTGTAACCTGTAGCATTCAGGAATGCGGGATTGGCATTAAGGAATTGTGCCGTTGCATAATCCCTGAGGACAATACCTACTTGAGAAAGCTCGAATAAACTGCGGAATTTTTCTTCGCTTTGCTTTAAGCTATTTTCGATATGTTTGCCTTCGGACACATCTTTTATAAAACCATGCCACAGTACATCACCGTTAGGCAAAAATTCAGGAGTCGAAGTGTATTCCAGCCAAAGCAAGCCATTCTGTGGATGTGAGACGCGAAAAGATTCATGGCACTGTGTTTTATCACGTATGGAATCCTCTATAGATTGCCACACCCTATCGGTATCTTCAGGGTCTATATGGGCAAATATCGCCGAACCATCTTCTGTCAGTGTTGCCGGATCGATATTAAAAAAACGCTTCATGCCTTCACTGGAATAAGGGAAGCAATAAGTCCCGTCTTTGCGTAACAAAAATTGGTAGATGACCCCAGGCAAGTTGGCGGCTATTTTGTTTTGCCGTGTGATAAGGTCCTGCGCCATGGTTTCGCGTGCCAGCAAATTTTGGATCATGCGCGAAACGATTAAGGCTAAAATGACCGAGTAAGGGATCACGCCGATGATGATATTCAGCCATGCCAAGGGGTGGTGGGCATAGATTTGGTAATCTAGGTCGAATTTAAGCCAATGCTGGCTTGCAGCCCAACCTATGAGAATTAGGCTCAATGTATTAATGACTATTAACCACTTTGCCGCAGTTGAGCCTAAGAATAAAATGCCAACAAAAACGGAAAGCAGCACGTAGGTGGCGGCGATTGCTAAGGGCCCGAATTGCATTAAGCCCGCGAAGGCGGCCAAGTATAGGGCGACAACCAAGACCAAGACACGAAAATGATAAGGGATATGCTTACGTGCCAGCCATGTTGCCCAAAGCAAGCTTAGCAGCACGAGATGCAACGCCATTAAAGGCTTCCAGCCGATAATCAATGCCCTTGAAAGTGAAGTGGCGACAGCAGGGAGGGTGGCTAAGCTGACCCAAAGCAAGGCATCATCAAATAGCTGGATGCGCATATTGACAAAATCTTGCGGGGCGGATGTGCTGATTTTTTGTTTGGTCTTCGTCATGATGCGTTGTTTTGCGATGGATAAGAAAATGCCTGTTATGAATTAGCTTAAAAGCCTATGCCAAAACGGCAATGCCAACAAGCTAGATAAGGTCGTTACAGTCACCGCCATGGCATACAATGGGCTATCTAGCCGGAACCGGTCGCAAAAGACGATGCCTAACAACATGCTGGGCATCGCCAAATCCAGTACGGCGGCGGTCTGATGCCGCATGTCTAAACTGAGATGGCTAGCCAAAATCCACGCACCCAAAGGCATAATAAGCATTTTTATCAGTAGCACTGGCAACATATAGGGCATATTGCGCCAGCTAAGGGCTTGCCAATCAAGGGCCATGCCTAAAGAGATTATCATTAACGGGGCTGCTGCGGCCGACAGTTTTTGCAAAACTGCCATCAACCAGTCCGGTGCAATAATATTGTTCATATTCAGCAGTACCGCGACGGCGGCAGTCCAACATGGTGGTTCGTTCAGGGCTAGCTACGGTGATTTGGGCGCT
>JAQTNZ010000508.1 GCA_028713595.1 Methylovulum sp.
TGCGGGCCACTTCGCGTAACGTTGTTTGCTGGGCGCGGGCGACCAAAAAGAGTCGGGTACGTGACGCATCCGCTAGGGATTCAACTGCTTTTTTGTATTGTTCGCGCTGTTTTTCTAAGCCTGCCAAAGGGCCAAGACAAGAGGCGTCGCCTTTACCTGTTTCAAGAAAGCCCGTCCAGGCACCTGGTAATTGCAACAGGCGGATGGTGTGTCCGGTCGGGGCGGTATCAAAGACGATGTGGTCGTAACTGGCGGTTAGTGTTGAGTCGGTCAATAACGCCGTGAATTCGTCAAAAGCGGCAATTTCGGTCGTGCAAGCACCGGACAGTTGTTCCTCAATGCCTTTGACGACGGCTTCCGGCAAAATGCCGCGCACTGGCCCGACAATACGGTCACGGTAGGCTTGGGCGGCGGCTTGTGGGTCGATTTCTAAAGCCGCCAAGTTTGGTACAGCTGGAATAGGTGTGATCCGGTTACCGATACTGATGCCGAACACCTGTCCGACATTGGAAGCCGGGTCAGTGCTGACCAACAAAACTTGTTGCCCGCTATCGGCTAATTGAATGGCTGCCGCACACGCCACCGAGGTTTTACCCACGCCACCTTTGCCAGTAAAGAACAAAAATCGTGGCGCTTGGTCAAGAAACATTAATGCGGGCATCAGTAACCTCTAGTGGCTGTTTGTGCTGTCCAGATGAAGACAGAATTTTGCGGGCGTAATCAGTGTTGCATTCTGAATGGATGCAAAGGACGTTGCCTTAGCAACATTGACTACCGCTACAACAGCCGGATGCTGGTTTTTCGGTAGTTTCGGCAAGCGCCGCCCAACGCGCCAATTCGGTGCGACTTGGATAGCGACCTGCCATGGCCACTTCGCCATCCACTAAAACTAACGGTAAAGCGTCAGCACCGGAGCGTTCCAGAAAAGTTTTTACGAGGGTATTGTCGGCAAAAGCGAGTGGTTGTTGGGCCAGATTGAACCGCTCGATGTGTGCGCCTTGTTGCTTGGCCCAGTCCACATCGGCAGAAAAGCCAACTAACTGCTGGTCGACTTCAACACCGCACACTCCCGTACTGCAACACAAGGCCGGGTCAAAAATTTGGATAGTTGTCATAAATAGATTCCTTAATGATAGGGCGTTAGGATGCCGATACGATCTAGCTCGGTTTTTAAGCGTTCGCGGTCATCCTTTAATTCATCCAGCGGCAAAGCCAAAAATTGCTCAATTCGGTGGCGCAAAATGCTAAACGCAAGCTCATAAGCGGCTTTGATTTCCTCTTCCGTGCCTTCGGCATGGGCAGGGTCTTCCACGCCCCAGTGGCTGCGTAAAACGGGGCTCAAATACGTCGGACAGATTTCATTGGCGGCATTGCCGCAAACGCTGATCACAATGTCTGGTGTTAATGGCAGGTCATTCCAAGATTTGCTGTAATAACCTTCGGTGGATATGCCTTTTTCTTTCAGCAAGGCCAAGGCCCCGCTGTTTAACCGGCCTAACGGTCGGCTGCCCGCACTCAGCGCATGCCAGCCTTCGGGGGCCAAATGGTTGAAAGTCGCTTCACCCATCAGGGAGCGGCAGGAATTGCCCGTACAAAGAAACAAAACGTTCATAATCAGTAGAAAACTGTAAATGTAAAAAAGTTAGCGGCTTAACGAAGCAATCAGCACCGATTAGGCGTGTCCTTGGTTGCCAATAGCGCGGACTTGCCGTTCCAAGGCCATGCGTTCAAGACTGGCGACAGGAAGGCTGGTAAAGAGGGAAATCCGCCGTTCAAGGATGGCAAAGGCTCTGGCTAAAGCGATACGTTTTTCATGTTCTTGTGCCGCTGCGGGGTCAACCACGCCCCAGTGCGCGGTAATCGGTTGCCCCGGCCAGATTGGGCACACTTCATTGGCCGCGTTATCACACACCGTGATCACAAAATCCAAAACAGGGGCGTCCGGTTTGGCGAACTCATCCCAGCTTTTGCTGCGGGCATCAGCCAGGGTGATGCCTTCCAGTGCCAAACGTTCCAAGGCGAAAGGGTTCACTTGCCCCGCCGGATGGCTGCCCGCGCTAAAGGCGTGGAACTGGCCATGACCGAGCTTGTTCAACAAACCTTCAGCCATGATGCTGCGTGCTGAATTGCCGGTGCAGAGAAAAAGGACATTCATAATCAATCCTCTAAGTTGATGAAAGGAGTGGGCCGCTATCGCAACAGGAGGCTGCCTTATCACTGTCAAAACAGTGTTCGGGGTTGCCTGTGCAACATTCGGCAGTCAAATAATCAATCAATGACTGCATGACGGAGAGGTTTGCCCGATAACGTTGGTAGCGGCCTTCCTGGGTGACATTGATCAAACTGGCATAGGTCATGGCTTTGAGATGGAACGACAGGTTGGTTGGCGGCAAAGCCAATGCCGTGGCAATTTCACCGGCCACGAGTCCAGATGGCGCATGTTTGACCAGTAGCCGAAAAATATCTAGCCGGATGCCCGATGCCAGGGATTCGAATAGGGTGGTGGCGAGTTGTTTATCCATACTTAGACTATACAAGAATATTTGAAATATTGTAACAGTAACTATCCTTGCTTTGAATTGACTTTGTCAGGTCATGGCAACCGTCTATATGGTAGGCTGTAAAACAGAGTGTAAATTTGCCAGTTTTGGCAAAAAAATTGCGAAAAAATTTCCATAAAATTTTTATCTAATACGCGATGCTCAACTTTAAATAAATTGAAGACAAGGCAGCAATTCCCGTAAAGTTGCCCTACCAAAAGCAACTTTATGAGGGAGGAGCGCCATGCCAGTCGAAGACTTTATCATTTATGTCTATTGCTGTGTGGACGACATCTGCCAGACAATCGTCGACCAGCCTTTAAGAGGCAGGGGATTCATGCCCAAGCTGAGCGATGCC
>JAQTNZ010000509.1 GCA_028713595.1 Methylovulum sp.
CAATGCGTCCGAAGCGTTCCAGATTATTGTCCGTCAAATAGGAACGCAAACAAGCAAAACCTGTCGCTACCATGGAATCAGCAAGGCTGCTTTCGTCAGACACGGTGATCGCCACGCCATTTTTAAACGCGCCCTGACCTTTTGCCGCCGTGTAATAATCATCCAAAGCAGGCGCATATACCGCCCCAGCCATCAATTCGCCGTCAATTTCCAAAGCCACGCTGATTGACCAGAAATATTGGCCTCTGGAAAAAGAATGCGTGCCGTCTATCGGATCAACCACCCAACGCGCCGCTTGATCGGCTGACTGCCCGCTCTCTTCGCCCCAAAAACCATATTGAGGATATTTTTCCGTCAAAGTCGCTTGCAAATACGCTTCCACGGCAATATCGGCAGCAGTGACAAAATCGCGGGGATTTTTTTTGTGGATGGCGGTGTTTTTTAAATCTTTAAAATGCGTTAGGGCGATTTGTCCGGCTTCACGGACAATAGTTTCTAGGTCTGCAAGGGAAATGGTCATGGTTTCAACTTATCCGGGGAAAAATACCAATTATACGCGAGGGGGTGTGACATTTTGGCGGCTTGACGGTTTTTAAATTGCACCCGTCAAGCCGATAGGAATGATTAACTGTTAATGATGATGCGTCCGCAAAGTAAATGTCACTGGCCCGTTATTGACCAGCGACACTTGCATATCCGCACCAAATTGCCCAAAAGCCACAGACGGATGGGTGGCTAATGCCAATTCCTGCAAATACGCGAATATTTCCCGTCCGTGTTCCGGCGGTGCAGCAGAAGTAAAACTGGGACGATTGCCTTTTTGGGTATCGGCAACCAAAGTAAATTGCGGCACCAGCAACAAACCGCCGCCAATATCCCGCAAGCTTAGATTCATACGGTCATTTTCATCGGCAAAAATGCGGTAATTCAACATCCGCTCCAACAACTTTTGCGCATCTTGGCGGGTGTCGGGCTTTTCTACACCGATTAAAGCCAAGATACCCGTGTCGATTTTACCGATGTCTTGATGGTTTACCGCCACTTTCGCAAAAGTGACGCGTTGGATGATGGTGATCATGTCTACTCAACAAAAATAGGCTTACGCTTCAGTATTTTTACCCATACCTGCAAATTCAAACAATAGCTGCTGTTCCTTCTCATTGATCTCATAGACCGCGCCTGCCCGTTGCCATTCAGGCAATACCACCGGCCCGTAACGGACGCGCATCAGGCGACTGACGACGACATTTTGCGATTCCCATAAACGTCTTACCAAGCGGTTGCGGCCTTCGGTCACGATGACGTTGTACCATTTGTTCGCGCCTTCGCCGCCTGTCGCATGGATTTCGTCAAACTTTGCCAGCCCGTCTTCCAGTTGCACGCCTTCTTTCAATGTTGCCAAAGTGGCTTCCGAGACATGGCCCAAAATTCGCACGGCATATTCGCGTTCGACTTCGGTGGAAGGGTGCATCAGACGGTTTGCCAGTTCACCGTTGTTGGTCAACAACAAGAGGCCAGAGGTATTGATGTCCAAACGCCCGACCGCTATCCAACGGCCTATGGCTAAAGGCGGTAAGCGGCGGAAGACAATGGGGCGGCCTTCAGGATCGCGGCGGGTGACCACTTCACCTGTCGGTTTGTGGTACAGCAATACCCGCGTCGGTTGTTCGGCGAATTTTTCCCAATGGACTACACGGTCATTGATTTGCAAATGGTCGCCCGTGTTTAAGCGTGTACCTAAGGTGGCAGTAATGCCGTTGATTTTGAGGCGACCTTCGGCGATCCAGCGTTCAATTTCACGACGCGAAGCCACCCCACCACGGGCGAGGATTTTTTGGATACGTTCACCTGATTCGGGATGTGGTGGCGTGGCTTTGCTACTGGTTTTGGTATGGGCTTTGGGGCTAGATTTAGGGATGGGGTTTGTCGCGGCGGTGTCTGGGCGCGAACGGCGCGGGCCACGGTTTGCTGGTTGGTTTTTCACGGTTTACCTACGTTGGTTTAACTGAGAACGTGTTTTAAAAGCGGCGCAATCAAATCGCGTAGCAGCTTTTAAAACACGTTCTGAGGGATGGGGTCAAACAGACGGATTATCCAACCTTGGCGCATCCGCCAAAGTGGTTTCCGGTGCTGACAGCTCAAGACCCTGCAATTCTTGCAAGGTCGGTAATTCATTTAACGTGGACAGATTAAAATAATCTAAAAATTGTTTGGTCGTGCCGTATAAAGCAGGACGGCCCGGCACCTCTTTGTGGCCTAATATCCGTATCCATTCCCGCTCCAGCAAGGTTTGGATCATGTTAGTGCTGACGCTAACCCCACGTATGTCTTCAATATCGCCACGGGTGACAGGCTGGCGGTAGGCGATAATCGCCAAGGTTTCCATTAAGGCTTTGGAATATTTCGGCGGCTTTTCTTCAAACAAACGCGACACCCAGCGTGATAAATCTGAACGTACCTGAAAACGGTAGCCGCTGGCGATTTTCGCCAACTCAATGCCGCGCAGCTGGTAATCGGCAATAATCGCATCAATCGCGTCTTGAATTTCCGCCAAATCCGGCTGCTCCAATTCAGGGAACACCTCGCGGACTTGCTTGCAGGTCATTGGCCTTTTGGCAGCAAACAGAATAGCTTCAACGATACGCTGGATTTCCACGTTGGCCTTGGGTGCTTCAAAGATCGGCGCGGGCGGTTTGGCTGGCTCTAACGCGTAGCTCGGCGAAGGGTTCGGGCTGGGTGATTTCGATGAGTCCTTCTTTGCCGAGTTCCAGTATAGCAAGAAAGGATACCACCACGCCGTGCCGGCCTTCACGTCGGGTAAATAATTCTGTAAATAATCGGCTATCTGAGCCTTTAAGGCTTTCCAATATCGTAGACATGCGTTCACGGGCTG
>JAQTNZ010000510.1 GCA_028713595.1 Methylovulum sp.
AACGAAAGGAATGACAACAAACAGCCCCAACAATTCCCCGCCGTTATTAATACAAAAGCCAACACTATTCATCTATAATCAACCCAAAGTCGGTTTCACCTCATCGAATCATACCTATGTCTGCTGTAATGGAAGAAAAAACTTTTCGTGGCATACGCGAAATCGTAGTCCTAAGCCTATTGGCCTGCGCTTTGTTCTTTTTAATCTCTCTGGTGACCTTTAGCCTGGAAGATGCAGGCTGGACGCATAGCGGCACCAATAACTCCCCCACCAATGCATGTGGCGTGATTGGCGCGTGGCTGGCGGATATTAGCCTGAGTTTCTTTGGCTTGAGCGCCTATGTGTTCCCGTTTCTGATGGGCTGGCATAGCTATCACTTTTTTCGGCCTAAAAAAATCACCCATGAAAAAGCCCTTATCAAAACGCTAGGCATGGTCGCCAGTCTGACCTCAGGCACCGCCTTGCTGCACCTGTATGTATTGCGGGTGCGCATTGAACTGCCCCGCGACACCGGCGGCATCCTCGGAGAAGAAATTGGCGACCTTGCCGACAAATTACTGGGCAACTCAGGCGCGACGCTGTTCCTGATCGTGTTGTTGCTCGCCGGCATCACCTTGGCCACGGAAGTGTCATGGGTAGCATTGATAGATTGGTTAGGCAAACAGACCTTTGCGCTGGCCCAAATCGCCTTCCGCTATTTTCGGCAACTGAAACCTAAAGCAGTTGACAGCGCCCCTGTTACCTCCATTACCGAAAACCCACCCGCCCCGACCATTTTTCTGCCGGCCATTTTCAAACCAGAAAAAAAAGCGCCGGAAAAAACGTCCGCCAAGCCGGTCATACAAGCCCCGCAGATACTCGAAAAGCGGGCGGGCAAACCTGCGCCAAAAACCGACAAAACCAGCAGGTTCGTACAAAAACCGGCTATCCCTGTATACTCGATGAGCGATGGTATCCTGCCCTCTTTGGACTTGCTCGACCAACGCGAATCGCATGTGGTCGGTTATTCGCAAAGCGACTTGGAAGCCATGTCGCGGCGCGTGGAAGAAATCCTCGCCGACTTTAACGTCACCGTCACCGTGGTCGGCTTCCATCCTGGCCCGGTCATCACCCGTTTTGAGCTGCAACCTGCCGCCGGGGTCAAAGTCAGCCGCATCAGCACCTTATCCAAAGATTTGGCGCGGGCTTTGCTCGTCACCAGCGTGCGGATTGTCGAAATCATTCCGGGCAAATCGGTGGTGGGTTTGGAAATCCCCAACCGCGAACGGGAAATGGTCAACCTGCGTGATTTGTTGATGGCGAACAATTTCGCCCACGCCAAATCCTTATTGACCTTGGCGATGGGCAAAGACATCGCCGGCGCACCCTTGGTCGCCGATCTGGGCAAAATGCCCCACGCGCTGGTCGCGGGCACCACCGGTTCGGGAAAATCGGTCGCCATCAACACCATGATCTTAAGCTTGCTGTACAAGGCTACCCCCGCCCAAGTGCGCATGATTATGATCGACCCCAAAATGCTTGAACTGTCGGTCTATGCCGACATCCCCCATCTGTTGACCCCCGTGGTCACTGACATGAAAGAAGCCAGCAATGCCCTACGTTGGGCGGTCGGGGAAATGGAGCGGCGCTATAAGCTGATGTCGAAAGTCGGGGTCAGGAATTTGGCAGGGTTTAACCACCTGATTGAAGAAGCCGCCGAACATGGCGAATTTATCAAAGACCCGATGTACCAGCCGCTGCAAGCCTTTGCCGATGACGATGATTATCCAGTCTTAAGTACCTTGCCGAGCATCGTCATCATCATTGACGAATTGGCGGACATGATGATGATTGTCGGCAAAAAAGTCGAAGAACTCATCGCCCGTCTGGCGCAAAAAGCCCGCGCCGCCGGCATCCATCTGATCCTCGCCACCCAACGCCCGTCCGTTGATGTCCTGACCGGCTTGATTAAGGCCAACGTGCCCACCCGCATTTCCTTTCAAGTCTCTTCACGGATAGATTCACGCACCATTCTTGACCAAGGTGGCGCGGAAACTTTGCTAGGCAATGGTGACATGCTGTTCTTGCCTTCCGGCACCAGCATCCCTATCCGCGCCCACGGGGCCTTTGTTGATGACCATGAAGTGCATCGGGTCGTTGAATTCTTAAAACAAACTGCACCCCCCAATTATCTGGAAGACATCACCAAAGAAATCAGCGATGGCAATGAGGGCTTTAGTGGTGGCGGCAACGGTGGCAGCGGCAATAGTAGCGGCGAAAATGACCCGCTGTATGATGAAGCCGTACAATTTGTCACCGAATCGCGCAAAGCCTCCATTTCCAGTGTGCAACGGCGTTTTAAAGTGGGTTATAACCGCGCCGCCACCTTGATCGAAAACATGGAAGCCGCCGGAGTCGTCAGCGCCGCCGAATCCAATGGCTCACGGGTAGTGCTGGCTCCCGTGCCGATTAAGGACTAACCCCCCCTCCCCTGCCCCATAAGTATCTACACAACTTTTATTAGCCCTTGTAAAACAAATAGTTAGCGCATTTGATAAAAAGTAACAATTGTATAAAAATCAGATAGTTACAAAACTTGTGTAGATACTTATGCCCCTGCCCCACACGCAATTTAAAATTAACGCCCCCTACAGCATAGGGGGTGTTTTTTGACCACCCCCATAACAAATAATCCAAATTATTCTATACTATAGTTTTATCCATTAACGGTAAACACTATGGCTATCAAAGACTGGGAAGAGGAAGACCGCCCCCGCGAAAAACTGCTGCAACGGGGCGCGGGGGCGTTGACGGATGCGGAATTGCGCGCTATCTTCCTGCGTACAGGCACACCCGGCAAGTCGGCGGTAGATTTGGCCCGCGACCTG
>JAQTNZ010000511.1 GCA_028713595.1 Methylovulum sp.
CAGTCGAAAAGAAAGTATCCAAAGAAAAGGCGGCCCGATTACCGCTTCTTCCTTGCGCTTCTCGGTTTTGTCGGGGGTCAGCAGAGAGGGCTTCCTGCCCTTTTATGCCCTGTGGGTACCTGCTGACGCGCGGCATCCATGCCACGCCCTTTATGCCCTTGGGTGCTTCGGGCTGATCCCGACAAAACCTGCGGTGCTCGGCGCTGCAAATGGGAAACAAAAGACGTTACTGCGTAACGTCAGTTAACTAGTGACATAGCCACCAACAGGAATCATGAATATGCAAACTTTACCGAATATCCCAACCGAATCCCCCCATGTACCTGCGCCTAAAATCCATTTGCTGACCGGGCAAATTCAATTGTTAAGCGGTATGGGCGAGCGGCTGTTTGGCTTGTTGGCGGCTATCGACCAAACCGGGTCCATCAATCAAGCCGCTAAAAACGTCGGGTTAACCTATAAAGGTGCGTGGGAGATGATCGAACGCGCCAATAATTTGTCGCCGAATATTTTGGTGGCGACGGTAACGGGCGGCAAACAAGGCGGCGGTACGCGGCTGACTTTGGCGGGCAAGGCATTTTTAGGTTTGTTCCAAGAATTGCAAAGCGAACATGACGTTTTTCTAGAGCAACTCAACCAACGCCTGAACTCGCATCAGGATATTGTTTTTTTATTGAAGAGGTTAATTATGAAAGCCAGCGCACGTAATCAATTTTTCGGCAAAGTCACCGAAGTTTCCGTAGGCCCTGTTAATGCGACAGTTGTTGTCGGCTTGAAAGGCGGCGATACCATCGTCGCTTCGCTGACCAAAGAATCGGTGGAATCGCTTGGGATTAAAGCGGGTGTCGATGCCATTGCTTTGATCAAAGTCTCGCAAGTGATCGTCGTCACCGATTTTGGCGGCTATCGTTTGTCTGCCCGCAATCAGTTAAAAGGTATTGTCAGCCGAGTCCAAAAAGGCTCGGTCAATTCTGAAGTTGTAATTGCTTTGCAAGGCGGCAACTTTATCGCCGCAACGATCACCAACGAAAGTGTTGATAATTTAGGCTTGGTTGAGGGAAGCGAGGCTACGGCGGTGTTTAAGGCAGGGGCGGTTTTGTTGGGGGTGGCTTCTTAAGGCCTTGTTTAAAAAATATACGGCGAATGATGGCCCTTCATTTCGCCGTATTAAGTCCAATTTATGGATTTTAAGCTATCGTCTGTCTATTGAGGGCATGTCCATGTCCTTCGTAATGCGGATACTTTTGACGCTAATCTCGCCGCTTCGTTGCCTGTTACATAATCGTCCTCATCCGGTGTCATATCCGTGTCAATACGCGGCAACAGACGCTTAAGTTGGCTACAGGCTGAGGAATTTTGGCTTTGATCCCGATAAGCACCTGTTGCGATCAATTGATTGAGTACTGCCGTTTGCTTTTGATCGGCTAAAGGGTTTACGCCCACGCCAACAATACCGCCACTGGCGGTTTGTCTACGGAAAAAATTGACAATAGCCAATACGCTCGTCGAGATCGTAGTGGGTTTTATTGGGATACGTTCGTATGCGCCTATGTCGCATCTATTTCCCTCTGGTTGGGGGCGGGGTAACAGTCGCTGTTCATGATAAGAGGAGCAGGAGGCTGTATCTATGGCTGAACTGGATTCTAATAATGCATGGGTGAGGGAGTGCCCACCATTATCCAGTAACGAACCTAGATTTGGATCCCCACTAATCTGGGCATTACAACTACCGTCCTCAATTAAGTTGATGCCTTTTAATTTTAAGATGGTTCCGCTATTGTTAATGCAATCGCCTCCACTTTCGCTTTGATTGTTGGCTATGATTGTGTTGGTCAGATTCATCGTGCCATAGTTGATGATATTACCGCTGATACCGGGATAAACGCTTGCATTATCCGAGATAGTGCTGTTAGTTAGGGTGAGGGTTCCGTCGTTATTGATGCCACCTACAAATTTGGAGAAATTACCTGATATAGTACTATTTGTTATCGTTGCTCTCCCAATGTTGTGGATGCCTCCGCTGTAGCCAGTTTCTATCTGGATATAATAACCAAGATCGAAAAACCCTCTGGCAGAATTCCCCGATATAGTGCTGTATGTTAATGTTAAATCACCGCTATTAAAGATACCTCCGCCCTTAAAGTGGGTCGGGTCATAAAATTTAATCCAGCCATCAACACCATTTCCTGCGATAGTCGTATTTATTATGTTTAACTTCCCTAAATTTGCGATGCCGCCACCATTGCCTCCTGTTATATTTGCCGAAACAACACTATTTACCATCGTGGTGCTTCCTTTATTGAGCACCCCCCCACCTTCGTCAAGAACCTTGTCTGAGGGGGGGGTATAGAGTCGTCCGTTTTGGATGGTGATTGACTTTAATAAAACCTTACCGGTTTCGGCAATATGAAATATACGAAAATATGATTGTCCGGTGCGTGAAACAACTGAATCGTTACCGTTAATGGTTATCTCGCTACTCAACACTGGCAGGCCATTATTTCCATCCGTATTATTATCCACAGTTGTAAGTGTATAAGTTTTATTTCTGACAAGGTTTATTGTATCCACTCCTGAGCCTGCCGGGCATCCTATTGGGCCGTCAGTGTCGGTATCGGTATTTGCGTTGTTAATAGCATTTATCAAAGTACATCCGCCCCTGATATTAAGTGTTGCGGAAGATGCTGTACCTGATGAACATGCCACAACTATGGCTAGTGCAAGAGTAGAGTGGCTAAATGGAAGTCGGTTGAAAGTCATAACTAACACCTCATTATTGATAGTATGTCAAATAGCTACAATACGCCGATATTAAATAAACTATATTTTGTGTGTCGCTATTCTGCCGATTATTTTAACGGTC
>JAQTNZ010000512.1 GCA_028713595.1 Methylovulum sp.
ATGCCATACCGGCAATTCAAGGTTGGTTGGGCGTTAGGATTGTACTCCAAAAAAACACGGGGTTGGCCCGCCACCGATTTGTTTAGTGTTTCTGGGGATTCACGTGGACGGGTTTGCTTGCGTTCCGTAAGGTTTCCGGTGCCAAATATTTGAAGCGTTAAGGCGAGGGTTGCCAGCGCCGCCCCGTTTGGAGTGCGTTAAAACAAATCCAATAAATCAATGTCCTCCAAAGAATTGGCGATGTCATCCAGTTCATTGTCATTGATCTCGCGCACGGGATTAGTCAATTTTTGCGCATTGGCGAGGGCAAGGGCTTCAGTTTGGCCAGCTAACAAAGTTTGGGCCATGTCGATGATTTCTTGTTCGTCTATGTCCCGGATCGAAAAATCCTGTTTGTTTAACTTATGCGGGTTGACTTTAGAAGGTGATTTGATGGTTTTGTTAATGTCAGTTTGATAAACCCGGCTGACGGGGGTGGGGCCGAAGATGGTGATGGACGGGCGGTTTAGCCCCCAGGCCATGTGCGTGGGGCCGGTGTCGTTGCCGATCACCAAATCCGCGCGGGCGATCAGGGGGTGAAGGCTGTTCAAGTCCAATTTGGGCATGATCTGCACATAATCGGATTGGTCGCACATCCATTCGGCTTTTTTGCGTTCTTCTTCATTGCCCCAGACAATCAAGCAGTTTTGTTGCAAGGCATCGGCGATTTTGACGTATTTTTCGACGGGGTAGTTACGACTTTCCCAAGTGGAACCAATGACTAAGACGATGTTTTTTATATTTCTGTGCCAATACAGATTAATGCGCTCGTCTTCGTCTTTAAAAAATAAAAACGGTTTTTTGTTGAGAATTTCTTCACGGCTGATGTGGATACCTAGAGGTTTGGTCAGCACCGTGGTGTTGCGGTCTATCGTGTTGGCATCGTAAGGGGAGGCGACCTTGACGTTATAAAGCCAAGACGCAGCGCGTTCGCGGGCGGAGTCGGCATCAAATCCCGCGACTTTTTTGCCCAGCATTCGGGCGGTGATGGTGGACTTAAGCAAGCCTTGGGCATCAATAACCAAATCATAATGGTTACTGGCATAACGGCGTAGGCGTTTGATTTCCCGCAAAATGCCTGTTTTGTCAGATTTCAGGGCTTTAATGTCGACGGCGAGCACATTGTCAATATCGGGTTGGTGGTTCAACAGTTCGGCGAATCGCTGTTCGACAATCCAGTCTATTTGCGCGTCAGGGTGATGGGCTTTGATAAATTGCAAGGCGACCATAGCATGAACGATGTCACCTAATGCAGACAGTTTAACGATGGCAATTTTCATGGTGGCAATAATTCCAAGACGTGTTCAGGCTTGATGCCTTGCAAACAGGCGGTGTGGCTTTCATGCCCAGGTGGGTAAAGCGGACAAACGCGTTTGAAGCAGGGCGAGCAAGCCAAGTGTAAGGAGATGATTTGCGCGTTGGCGTTAAGCGGCGGCGTAAATGTAGGGTCAGATGAACCATATAAAGCGATCACTGGTTTGTCCAAAGCGGCGGCAACGTGCATTAGACCGGAATCATTGCTGACCACCGCTGTACTGAGGGATAGCAAATCCACCGCTTCGGCTAACCTGGTGCGTCCAGTAAAGTCTAGGCAAGCACCTTGGGTGGCTTGGTTTATCTGATCTGCCGCTACTTTATCTTTTTCTGATCCGAATAGCCAGACTTGCCAGCCAGCACTAATTTTGGCTCGGGCAAGTTCAGCAAAATGGGTACTTGGCCAGCGTTTTGCTTCGCCGTATTCGGCACCAGGGCAAAGCGCTAAGATTTTGGTGTTGCTAGTGATTGTGAATTTTGCAATCACCGCTTGCTGCTGTTCGTGGCTGATATGCAGACGAGGTGTAGGGCAGGGTGGCGCGACGCTAGCTTGGGCGCAAGCCAAGGCGACAAAGCGTTGCACGGTCATGGCGAGCACTTGCTTGTCCAGTTTATGCACATCATTGAGCAAACCCCAGCGGCATTCACCTATATAACCAGTTCGCTTAGGGATTTTGGCAAAAAAGGGGACGAGGGCGGATTTCCAAGAATTGGGTAAGACAATGCTTTGGTCATATTGTGACAAAAACAGTCGCTTGCCGAGAGTTATCCTGTCCTTTAAGCCAAATTGCCCGTGGCTTAAAGGCATGGCAATCGCCTGATTTACTTCTGGCATCCGTGCCAATAAGCCGAATGACCAAGTTGGCGCAAGCACATCAATCAAACAGTCTGGCGCGTCGGTTTTAAGCTTGATGAATAAGCTTTGCGCCATGACCATATCGCCGACCCAAGACGGGCCGACGATGAGGATTTTCTTAGCCAACGTAAGTTAACCAATCTGCGTGGGTTTCGCTACGGCCAAATACCGCATCGAAATACAAGGATTGTAATTCGTGCGTGATGGGGCCACGGCTGCCGCTACCGATGGCGCGGTTGTCCAATTCCCGAATCGGTGTGACTTCGGCAGCTGAACCCGTAAAAAATGCTTCGTCGGCGCAATAAATTTCATCGCGGGTGATGCGTTTTTCAGTGACTTCATAGCCTTGTTCACGGGCAATCCGAATGATCGAATCGCGGGTAATGCCTTCAAGCGCAGAGGTGGTTTCGGGTGTGTAGATTTTGCCATCACGGACGATAAACAAGTTTTCCGCGCTACCTTCGGCGGCGAAGCCTTCGTGGTCTAGCATCAACGCTTCGTCGTAACCGTTGGATAGCGCTTCTTGCAGAGCCAAAATCGAATTGATGTAATTGCCGTTGGCTTTGGCTTTGCACATCGTGCTGTTGTGATGGTTGCGTGTGTACGACGAGGTGCGGATACGGATACCTTTCTCGATGCTTTCTGCACC
>JAQTNZ010000513.1 GCA_028713595.1 Methylovulum sp.
GTTTTTAAAACCTAAAAGGCCTTAGAGTCGCTGTATCAATCAATCAAACGAAAATCCCATAAACGCATTGTAAAACTGCTTAGCCGTCCTGCCGCTTTTGGATGCCCGTTGATGGGCGAAATCCAAGGCCGCCTTATGCAGCTTTTCACGGTTATCCTCCGCATCGGGGAAAAAACGGTCAATAATGTCCAAATAAATTTGCGCGGTTTGTGGATAAAACCCTAAAGACAAACCGAAGCGGTCGGAGAGCGAGGTTTTTTCTTCGACGGTGTCGGAATAATGCACTTCCCGGTCAACTAAGTGGGAATCGAGGTTGTCTTTCATCAGTTCCGGCAGCAAATGACGGCGGTTGGAACTGGCGTATACCAGGACGTTTTCCGGCGGCAATTCCACCGAGCCTTCCAACACGCTTTTTAAGGATTTGTAGTGGCTGTCGCCGGATTCAAAGGACAAGTCATCGCAGTAAATGATGAAGCGTTGCGTAAGTTCGCGGATGTCATCGACAATTTCCGGCAAATACACCAAATCGTGTTTATCGACTTCAATAAGCCGCAAGCCTTCGGATTTGTAAGCGTTCAGCAAGGCTTTGATTAGCGAGGACTTACCTGTTCCACGTGAGCCCCACAGCAAGGCGTTATTGGCGGGTTTGCCGGACAGGAATCGTTCGGTATTTTGGCTTAGCAGTTGTTTTTGCCTGTCAATGCCCAATAAATCGTCCAATTGGATAGGGTCGATTTGGTGCACGGGTCGTAAATATTCTTTACGTTGCCGCCAAATGGCGGCGTAGGTCACATTCCAATCTAGCATTGCGGATACTCATTGTGGATAAAAACGGGTTTCGCATTATAAGGCAAAATCGCGGGGATAGAATTTGCTAAAGCCACGTAAGGCGGTTTAGCCCAACTCGATCATTTCCACCGTGCCATCTTCTTGCACTTCCGCCATGTGGCCTTTCGGTTCGTCGATAAACTGCACGGCTAACAATACTGCAACCGCCACAACGGCGATGATGACGAAAAATTCGGAGGGTGAGACCAAGGATAAAACCGTCAAAAACAAGACTCCGCCGACATTGCCATACGCGCCGACCATTCCGGCGATTTGTCCGGTCATCCGGCGTTTGATCAAGGGTACGATGGCATAAACCGCCCCGCAACCACCGGAGACGAAGCAAGAGCAGGACATGGTCAATAGCACGGCTAAAGGGATAGGCCATTCGGGCGTAATGAGGGACATGCCGAAATAACCCACCGCCAGACCCATGACGAAAATGCTCAAAGACAATTTGCGTCCGAATTTATCGCTGATCCAACCGCCAGCAGGTCGTGCCACCAAGTTGATAAAAGCAAAACAGCCACCTAATAAACCGGCTTGGACATTAGTAATGCCTTGGGATACATGGAAGGTTTCGAAAAAATACATCGGCAACATCGACACCACGGCGAGTTCAGAGCCAAAGGTAATGAAATACGCCAAGTCCAAAATGGCGACTTGTTTAAATTTGTAGCGGTGGATTTCTGCCACGCCTTGTTTCAGGTTTTCTTTGTTTACGTGGATGATTTTATTGATATTGAGGATAAACAGTAGCCAAATCACCGTATAAATGACTAACGCGGCAGGCATGGACAGTAAGGCGGTCACGCCTGTAGATAGCTTCCAGGTCAATAAGGTTAAGGTCGAATATAGCGGCAAAGTCATGAGCATGTAAAAAACCATATCGCCACGGCTGCTAATTTCCATGGCTCCCGCTTTTTTGGGCTTGAAATAGGTCGAGCCTTTGGGCGTGTCGGAGACGCTGAAAAAATAAATGCCTGCGTAAACCAAGGCAATGATGCCCGTCGTCGCTACGGCATATCGCCAACCTTCCGCGCCACCAAACCACAAGGCCAGCATCGGCAAAACTCCTGCGGCGGCGGCCGAACCAAAATTACCCCAGCCGCCATAAATGCCTTCGGCAATACCGACTTGTTTGGCTGGAAACCATTCGCCGACCATGCGGATGCCGATAACAAAGCCCGCGCCGATAAAGCCTAGTAAGAAACGCGCCAAGGCCAGTTGTTCAAAACTGCTGGCGAAGGCAAGCATAAAACTCGGCACACTACCTGCCGCAAGCAAGGTCGAATACGTCCGTTTAGGGCCGAATTTATCGACCAACATACCGATGATGATACGCGCCGGAATAGTCAGGGCAACGTTGAGTATCAAAATGGTTTTAATCTGCGCGGAGTTCATGCCCAATGTTTGGGCGATGACCAGCATTAACGGTGCGTGATTGAACCAAACAACGAAGCTGATAAAAAAAGCCAGCCACGTCATGTGCAATATTTTAGTTTTTCCGGAAAATGAGAAGAGATTTAGTTTGCTTGACGGCATGAAGGATGTCCAATAAAGGTATTTAGCACCAAAATTAAGCATTATTTATACCGAAATAGAATTCCTTGTTATTTGTTGGTGCGAACTGGGGGCGATCGGTTTTTAATCGCCTAGAAGGCATTGTTTTGCACCAAATTAAAAGTAGGTTTGGCTTTATTTGGTGCGCTTTGATGGGGTGGAGGAGGAAGAAAGAGGCAACTTAAGTAGGGTTTGTCCGATATGGTTCAGGAATGGAGTAAAGTTCATGGGGCGGATATTACGGCTGCCAGTCGCCAAAAGAATTGCCAGCCGTAATGTTGTGCTGAGTTTGTTTGATGTTTATGTTTTAACGGTAAACCACTTCCGGTTTGCCGTCGCCTGCTATTAATTCACCTAGGCTAAATACGGTTTCACCTAGTGCGGCCAATGTTTCCAAAGTTGCCGCTTCGTCTTCCGGAGCAACGCAAACAATCATGCCGATACCGCAGTTGAAAGTTGTCA
>JAQTNZ010000514.1 GCA_028713595.1 Methylovulum sp.
CTGCATCTTCAACATATCCCCAACAAGCCGTATTTTGAGGCGGTCGATATTAAGGCCCCGCTGGACTTGCACAAGGCGGCGCAATTGGCCAACACCCCCTTCGACCAATTTTTGAAGCTTAATCCGGGGTTTAACCGATCGTGCACCGCCCCGCAAGGCCCGCACCGTTTGCTAGTCCCCGTTGAACAAGCCCAATCCTTTAAAAGAAACCTCGCCCAATTGCCGTTCAATGAGCGGGTCAATTATGGCCAACTTTACCAAGAGCTGACACCGCCGCGAAGCCGCCCGCAAGAGCAGTTCACCGCCGCAGCCCCTATTGTCAAAGTGCGGGCCGAAAGCAGGGAAGCCAAGCCGCGTGACGAGGTGCAAGAAACCGCCATCATGGCTGGCCGCTATAAAGTCAAGCCCGGGGAGACCTTATCGGCGATTGCCGACCGTAGCCACACCACGCTGGCGGCGTTGCGCCACGCCAACCATTTGGCCGACAATTCGGTGCGTTGGGGGATGTGGTTGCAAATCCCTGCCGGCGATGATGACGATAATACGCCGGAACGCCAACAGCCGTTGGCTGTAAAAGCGGCAAAAATCCAAACGGCGGCGGCCAGCCAGACCTACTCTGTGAAAAAAGGCGACACGTTTTGGAACATTTCCCAGCGTTTTGAGGTGACCCCTAAAGACCTGGCCGACTGGAACAAGATCACGCTGAAAACCGCGCTGGTGCCAGGACGTAAGCTGCTCATCAAAACCTCCAACCAACAAATCGCCTCCGCCGCGCCGATACGCTTGGTGCGTTATAAAGTCGGCAACGGTGACACGCTGACCCAAATAGCCAAACGCTTTGGCGTTTCCATTAATGACCTGCGCAAATCCAATGCCGATGTGCTGGGCAGGGGCTTGCAGCCTGGGCAAACCCTGAAAGTGATTGTTGACGGGCAACCGTCCACCTGATGACACTATAGGGACGTTGCGGCAATGTCTTGCAACTAAACCCATCAAAAAAGCGCAGTAAACCGGATGGAAAGGGCGGGTTGACCGCCCTTTTTTGTGGTTGCGGATAATGTCCCTTGACGGTCAACGCAAAAACCGCCCGCCACTGATGTCAACCAAGGCGCCATTGATATGGGAGGCCATGTTGCTGCTAAGAAACAACACCGAGCTGGCGACTTCTTCGGCATAGGTGTTACGGCCTAGCGGCGTTTGTTTGCGGTAGTTCTCCATCATTTCAGGGGTTGAGTGGATATCATGGTGCTGGGTTTCCACCGTCCCCGGCATGACCGAATTGGTGCGGACATGCGGGGCCAATTCTTTCGCCAAGGTGTGGGTGAACACCATCAGCCCGCCTTTGGCGGCGGCATAAGCCCCGCCACCGTTGGCCCCGCCGGTCTGCACCGACAACGACAAGATATTGACAATACTGCCGTTACCGGTGGCGCGTAAATGCGGGATGGCGCGTTTGGTCACTAAAAACGCGCTGGTCAGGTTAATGTCCAGCGATTTGTTCCAGTTTTCCAACAGGCAGTCTTCTATTTTTGCACGTTTGACCAAGCCGCCGCTGTTATTGACGACAATATCCAAGCGGCCCGTTTCGGCGACCAACTTATCAATGGCGGCGTTGGCTTGCGCTTCTTGGGTCAGGTCGGCGGGTAAAGCTATGGCCTTGATTTGCTGTGCGGCCAATTCGTCCAGCAAGGTTTGCGCGGCGGCGGCGCTGGAATAATAATGCAGGCCAATGGTCGCCCCAGCCTTGCCTAAGGCCAAGGCCACGGCGCGGCCTATGCCCACCGCCGCGCCGCTGATAAAAGCGACTTTGCCGGTGAGGTCAAGATGTTGTTCGGGTATCTGTGCAGTGGTCATGGATGCTCTCCTGATACCGGTGATTCCAGTTTCTCCCCCGCAAAATTCAATTCGATACGGACATTGACAGGATCGTAAAAGAACAGCTGCGTCATGTCTGGTGATGGACGGTAATCAATATCATAGCGTATCTGATGCTGGTCTAAGTGGCGCACCCAATCGGCCACGCCGCTACAGGTCAGGGCGACATGGTTAAAATGGCCGTTAGCGCCCCGGTAAGGGGGCTGCTCGACCACCGACAAGTGGATAATGGCGCTGTCGTGGCAATACAGCCACGCGCCATTGCGCTTGGAGATGGCTCTAGGCCCTTGCCGTAAGCCGATAATCTGCTCATAAAACGCTACTACGTCTGGAAACTGCCCAGATGAGACGACAATATTGATGTGGTTAATACCTGATACGTCCATGCGTAAACCTTGAATAGTGGGGGGAGGTGGGTGTTATTGTGCCTCGGCGGCAGTTTCTTCAACCGCTGCTGTCGTTTCTGTTTCTGGCGCTTCTATCGTTTCGCTTTTGCCCAAGTTTTTTATTTTTTCTAGGACTTCTTGGGCATGGCCTTCGGGCGTGACCCCGTATATGACATCGGCCAAAACCCCTGCCTTATCAATAATGAAAGTTGAACGGAAAATCGCCATGCTTTTTACGCCTTCTTTTTCGCGTTCGCGCCAGACCCCATAGTTCTCGCATATCTCGCCGCGTGTATCCGCCAGCAACTCGACTTTTAAGCCAAATTTTTTGATGAAATCGGTGTGGCTTTCACAGGTGTCTTTGCTGACACCGATGACCACCGTGTCCAGTTTGGCAAACTCATCGGCCAATTGGGTAAATTGGTTGGCTTCTATGGTGCAACCGGGGGTGTCGTCTTTAGGATAAAAATACAGGACAATGTTCTTTTCCCCCGCATAATCAGTTAAACTGATTAATTGATTATTTTGGTCAAATGCCCTGAACATCGGTGCATAGTGTTGTTTTTCTAACATAAAAACTCCTC
>JAQTNZ010000515.1 GCA_028713595.1 Methylovulum sp.
AGTTTTGCTAGCCTATCAAACTCTGACCGAGAAACCAATTCAAAATCAAATGCTTGAATAAGCGCTTCTGGATTGTCTTTCACAACACGAAAAAAATTTATTACTTCTTGGTCAATATCATTCAAAACTTCAACAGCAGATGGTTTTTTACCAAAAAGAACCCAACCAGCACCCGCAAAAGGCTCCACATAACAAGTATGAGAAGGAAATAAAGGAATAATGAATTTGCGAAGCCTAGACTTACCGCCAACCCATTTAAAAGGACTGTTTATCATATTTAAAACCCTAATTGTCGCTATTAGAGACAATATAATCATCTGCTGTTTTATTGTCAAGCAAAAGTTGCATCTATGTTAAAACGCTTTGGTGAAAAATTACATTTATTGAGAGTGAGTCATGGCATGACCCTTTCCGAATTGGCTAGCGCCACAGGTTTGCGTACCCATAGTTATATAAGTGAGTTAGAAGCCGGAAAGAAGATCCCTACTGTCAACTTCGTTATCACTATCGCAAAATTTTTTGCGGTCACTACCGATTACTTGCTCATAGATGAAATTGATAGCATCAATATAACCAAAACTTATGAAGAAAAATAATTATGACCCAAAGATTTACCGGAAATGTATTAACCTCACAGGATGTGGAGAGAATTCGCCTAGTATTAAGCACCTATCAAGATGGTACAGGCATGCTCGAATCCAAGGGCAAAACCTTGCCTGGATGGCGTGATTTTGAGAGGGCGACAGCAATAGCTTTATACGGGGTAGCACAAGAAAGTAAAGCGGTTTATGACGTTCTTGTAGCCATAGACGATAAAACAAGTTTTGGAATTTCTTGCAAAATGCGTGGGGAGCTTAGAAAAGTTCGAAATCAAGGACGGGCATCATTAGAAATTTCAAATTCAGCAAAAAAATTCTGGGATGCCTTAAACAAAGTCGGGATTACCGTAGAAAACTATAAACAAGCTTCAGCTTCAACAATAGGAAAAACCCTATGCTGCTTAATTGAGAGTTGGCATGAAGCTGTCAGCATAGGTATTGGCGGAACTGTAGATTTATCAAAAAGCTACTATTTATCATTGTCTTGGGATAAACATGAAAGAACATATCAGCTTGACCAATTCGATAATAGGCTACCCAATCCAGAAGAATTAAAATGGGACTTTCCCGAAAATAATGGCAAATTGGGTAAGAGGCTACGCGGCATGGCAGATAACAAAACTGTAATTGAATGGTATGGCGAATCCGGTGGACAGTTCAAGTATTATCCAAAAATTAGTGACGGGCTGTGGAGTTCAGGAGAGTTTAGGCTTGAACCATTGCCAGATGGCATGTACGGAGTAGAAAAAAAAGCGGAAATATATTTCCCTGATAAATGGAAAGCAACAAAAATATGAATTTATCCGTAAAACGCGGTAAGGCGCATTCCGTAGGGGGCAATAGGCGATAGCCGTATTGCACCGCATGTTGGGCTTTAATCATTCGGCGCATGACTATCGTCTAATGCGCCCTACGCTTTAAGACGTTGCACTGCTCTCGTCTCTACAGTTGGCCGATAACTTCCCACCCAAGCCCCTCACTGCCATTAAGTTAAGGAATCCTATTTTTATCAATAACATAGAAAACGCTATTGAGTTAAGGTCGTAGTAAGTTAATCCGTTCGTGGTGAGCCTGTCGAACCATGACCGGAGTAACCGTCCACCCTTCGACCAGCTCAGGGCGAACGGTTAATCCTATCTTGTTGAAATTAAAACCAAAAATCCTTAACTTAATGGCAGTGACCCAAGCCCCACTCACTTCCCCAGCAAAAACAAATTCGCCAAGCCCAGTACGATAAAAAAGCCCATCGAGTCGGTGATGGAGGTCAGGATGACGCTGGTGCCGACCGCCGGGTCTTTGCCGAATTGATGGCGCACTAAGGGGATGCTGAGTCCCACGACCACCGCCACCAGCAGGTTGATGAACATCGCGGTCGCCATGACTCCGGCCAAGGCCGCGTCTTTGTACAGCAAAAACCCCAGCAAGCCCATAATCAGGCCGATAAACGTGCCGTTGAGCAGGGCTAAGGTCAACTCCTTTCTGATGAGCCGATGCACGTTGGCGGGGGTGATTTGCCCTAGGGCCAGCGAGCGGATAATCAACATGCTGGTTTGGTTGCCGGTGTTGCCGCCCATGGCCGCGACTATCGGCATCAGCGAGGCGAGGGCGACCAGTTGTAAGATCACGTCTTCAAACAGGCCGATGATGCGGGTGGAGGCAAAGGCGGTGGCGACGTTGATTAGCAGCCAGCCCCAGCGGTTTTTCGCGCTTTTCCAGACGCTGGCGAACAAGTCTTCCTCTTCCGTCACCCCCGCTTGGGTCAACAGGTCATCGTCAGATTTTTCGCGGATAAAGTCCATGATGCTGTCCACGCACAAGCGCCCTTGCAGTTCGCCGTTTTTATCGACCACGGGCGCAGAGATCAAATCATAACGCTCAAAGGCGCGGGAGGCTTCGCCGGTGTCTTGGTCAGTCTGGAAGAACACAAAATCCGTGACCATGACCTCGGCGACATGCAAGGATTGCGCGTGGGTCAGTAGGCGTTGCAGGGGCAATACGCCTTTGACGCGGTTGTGCTGGTCAACGACAAACAGTTTGTCGGTGTGGCTGGGCAGTTTGCCGAGTTTGCGGATATAGGAGGCGATGGCTTTCAGGCTCATGTCATCGCGGATGGTAATCATGCCAAAATCCATCAACGCCCCGACTTCGTCATCTTCATAGGACAAAATCGCGTTCAGATGGGTGCGTGCGGTGCTGTTGAGCGAGCGCAAAATGCGCAACATCGCCCGTTTGGGCAAGTCGGC
>JAQTNZ010000516.1 GCA_028713595.1 Methylovulum sp.
GGCCAGGGAAGGGATGGCGGAACACCATTTCGGCAGGCAAGCCCAATTCCAAACCGATTTTGCGTACTTCGTCCTTGAACAGTTCGCGCAATGGCTCGACCAGTTTCAAGGCCATATTTTCCGGCAGGCCACCGACGTTATGATGGGACTTGATCAAGTGTGCCTTACCGCTTTTTGCGCCCGCTGACTCAATTACATCAGGATAAATCGTACCTTGCGCCAACCAAAGGGCATCGGTTTGCTTGGCCGCTTCTTCGTCGAAAATGTCGATGAATAAGTTACCGATGATTTTGCGTTTTTGTTCAGGATCATTCACACCTGCTAAAGCCGCCAAATAGCGTGCTTCGGCATTGACGCGGATGACTTTCACGCCCAAATGTTCGGCAAAAATCGCCATAACTTGGTCGCCTTCATGAAGGCGTAACAAGCCGGTATCGACAAACACACAAGTCAGTTGCGGGCCAATTGCTTTGTGCAATAAAGCCGCGACAACGGATGAGTCCACGCCACCTGATAAACCCAAAATCACATGGTCGGTGCCGACTTTGGCGCGTACGGCTTGGATACTGTCTTCAATGATGTGGCCTGCCGTCCATAAGGCTGCACAGCCACAAATGTCGAGGACAAAACGCGACAAGATACGTCCGCCTTGTTTGGTGTGCGTGACTTCGGGATGGAATTGCAAGGCATAAAAGCCTTTAGTTTCGTTGGCAATTCCGGCAATCGGCGCACCGTCGGAGCTGGCGATCAGCATAAAACCGTCGGGCAATACCGTGACACGGTCGCCGTGGCTCATCCATACATCCAACAAACCGTAACCTTCTGGCGACAAATGGTCTTCAATGCCATTCAGTAGCTTAGAATGTCCACGGGCGCGGATTTGCGCGTAACCAAATTCACGGTGGCTGGAGCTTTCGACCTTACCGCCCAGTTGTTCCGCCATTGTCTGCATCCCGTAGCATATTCCCAGCACTGGTACGCCGAGTTCAAAAACAATTTGTGGTGCGCGGGGCGTATCGTCACTGGTGACGGTTTCCGGGCCGCCGGAGAGGATAATGCCGTTGGGTACGAAGCTTTGGACTTCTTCAGCAGTGCAATCGCAAGAATAAATTTCGCAATACACGCCGATTTCGCGGATGCGGCGGGCGATTAGTTGGGTGTATTGGGAGCCGAAATCTAAGATTAGGATTTTGTGGGCGTGGATGTCGGTTGTTTGCGTCACAGTGGCACTCGTTTCGGTTGAATGAAATATCAAAAATGAAAAGGGGTTCATGAAGAACCCCTTAAGTTTAGCATTATGCTCTATCCCTTAATATCAGCAACCGGATAATCTTGTTTCCGCTTCCAATATTAAGTTATAGCCATAGAGTTTTTAGCGGATAACGCGATGTCCACGACCGCTCATGCAGTTATTATAGGCGCTCTTGTAACGATCTTCCGCAGAAAAGCCTTGTTTAGCTGCGCCGCCTAAACCGCCTGCCGCCGCGCCTATGGCAGCCCCCATACCAGGGTTGCCGCTAAATGCGCCAAACACAGCGCCGCCCGCACCACCCAGTAGACCACCCACCCCCGCACCTACAGCGGTTTCTTTAGCCGTGCCGCCGGATGCTTGTCCTGCCAATTGTTTGCATTCCGCCATATCCTGATTGATCCGGTAGGCGTTAGGGTCGTTATAAGTATCAACCGTAGGTGTCCAACCTGTTTGGCTCGCACAGGCAGTCAGCAACATGGCTCCAGCAAAAGCGATACTCATTGATAATTTGTTCATTTAAATCTCCTTTATGGTTAATTAATGCTATTTCAGTTTAATTTTATGATTGTGAATCAAGCCTGAACTTTACGAAGTGATTTTTGCCCCGCTAAAGACGGCATTTTTTCACATACAGTTCAATCCATTTTAGTTGCTATTGTCCGATACTGACGGTAAAGCTTTTTTCATTCAAGACATTGTTTGTGTCGTCTATCAGTTTGACCGTCCAATTACCGCTCGCTTTATCATCAAAAGTCTTATGCGAACTGACACGCCAACGGTCTGCACTCACTTGTAAGGGTTCTTTCACCACGGAAACGCCATTGCGTAGCCATTCATGGTAAATGATTTTGCCGTTCATGCCGCGCAATTCATTGAAATAATAGACAGTGGTTAATTTAGTTGGTGGGACACTGACGTTTTGGGCGATTTCATTGCCAGGTTCTTTATCAGTGATGCTGCTGGCAAGCATGGCACGGCGGACTCTTGGCGGTTCTTTCGACAAAGTCGGGGCTTGTGGTTTAACACTGATTTTTGCCGTGTTAGCGACTTTTGGCGGTGGCGTTTGAGAGTTGGTTTGCACTACTGCGTTAAGACTAGAAGCTGTAGGAGGGGTAGGCTGTTTAACGACTGAATGGGTTTCAGTGGTTTGGGGTACTACACGAACATTTTCACTTACTTGTGGGGCTTTAAGTTCTTCATCCTGTTCTGTATCGCTATTGCCACTGAATATAGACGCTAACAATATAATAAACACAATCAATCCACCTATTGCCAAACCAATACGCTGGACATTCCAAACCGTAATCACGGCAGGGATCGTCTGCGTGGCTTGGCTAGTTTTTGCACCAGTCGGATACTTGACCTTAATCACTAGATTTTTTTTCTCAGCCATAAAATCACCTTCGGTCAGTTGCTTGCAGATTAGTAATGATTTTTGAAATGCGCTTACAGTGCGAACAATTCACGCATTTTTTGTCCCGGACTGTCCGCCCGCATAAATGCTTCGCCGACCAAAAAGCCATATATGCCGTTATCCAGCATCAACTGCACATCGCCAGGTGTGTGGATGCCGCTTTCGGTGATGATAAT
>JAQTNZ010000517.1 GCA_028713595.1 Methylovulum sp.
GGCGTTTTTGACGCATTTGGCGGTGGAGGGTCAGGTGGCGGCTTCCACGCAGAACCAAGCCTTATCAACGCGGTAAGGCGCAATGTAGGGGGCAATAGGCGATAGCCGTATTGCACCGTATGTGGGCTTCAAGCATCCGGCGCATTCGCATTACGCTAGCGCTAATGCCTCCCTACCGCGTTATGGAATGTGCCTTACTGCGCTGTTTGCAAGTTGGCTCTGTGGCATTTGCTCTGCCATCCGGTCGCCTATTATGACGATAAGGCCAACAGGGTGTCTAACGCCCATGTTATTGTGCTTTTGAGCCAAACAGGTGGCGGACGGTATCTGGAAAGAAATCGCCGACACCCGCCTCGCCATCACCGAAGGCCCTTATGCGTGGCTGAACGGGTATTAACCTAAGGTGTTCGCCATTGTCTAACGCGGTAAGGCGCAATCTGTAGGGTTTTCTCGTTCCCATTCATGCCCCCCACTAAACCGCCTCCAACTTAGCATAACTCAACATCAGCCATTTGATACCTTCGGGGAATTTGACCTGTACCCGCTCGTGCTTGCCCTCGCCTTCGGTTTGCAGGATAACCCCAACCCCAAATTTTTCGTGGCGGACTTTTTGTCCGGCTTTAAACTGATTGATACTCGCCAATAGTGCCGGTTTGGCGGGGATGTTGACCGAAGCCACGGGGCGTTGGACCTGCGCCCGCATCCTGACTTCTTGAATTGTATCAGCAGGGATTTCGCGCAAAAAGCGTGAGGGCCGGGGGTAGCTTTCGCGTCCATAAAGCTGCCTGGATTCGCTGTAGGTCAGGTACAGTTGCTCCATAGCGCGGGTGATGCCGACGTAGCATAGGCGGCGCTCTTCTTCTAGGCGGGCGATGTCATCGACTGATTGTTGTGAAGGGAATAGGCCTTCTTCCAGCCCCACCAAAAACACCAGCTTAAATTCCAAGCCCTTGGCCGAGTGCAGGGTCATCAGTTGGACGCAGTCTTCAAACGCATCGGCCTGCATGTCGCCGGATTCCAAGGCGGCATGGGATAAAAACCGATCCAGTTCGGTGAGGTTTTCTTCGCCGTCAGGTAAGCTGGCGGTTTCAAAGTGCTTGGCGGCGTTGACCAACTCTTCCAAGTTTTCAACTTTCTCTTCGCCTTTGTTGTCTTTGTCCTTTTCGTAAAAGGCGATCAAGCCGGTTTTTTCAATGACGATCTTAACTTTCTCGCACAAGGCCAAGGGGGCGGTTTGGTCGCCCAGTTGTTTGATTAGCAGCAAAAAGCCATTGAGGGCGTTGGCGGCCCGCGCCGCTTGTTGCCCGCTTTGCAGTAGGGCAATGGCTGCCGACCATAGCGAGCTGTTTTGTTCACGGGCCAAGCTGCGTATATCATCCAAGGCTTTTGCGCCGATGCCACGGGTTGGCGTGTTGATGATGCGCTCGAAAGAAGCATCATCATGGCGGTTTGCCAACAGGCGCAGATAGGCCAAGGTGGTTTTGATTTCGGCGCGGTCAAAAAAGCGCAGGCCACCATAAACGCGGTAAGGAATGGCCGCTTGCATCAGCCGTTCTTCAAACTGTCGGGATTGGGCGTTGGAGCGGTATAAGATAGCAATGCTGTTGCGGGCCCCGCCTTTGTCCGCCCAGGCGCGGATGCGTTCGATGACAAAATGGGCTTCGTCCTGTTCATTAAAGGCCACATATAATAAGATAGGCTCGCCGATACCGGATTGCGTCCATAGTTCCTTGCCCATCCGGCCACTGTTATGGGCGATGATTTTATTGGCGGCGGTCAGGATGTTGCCGCTGGAGCGGTAATTTTGTTCTAATTTAATGACTTGGTGGTCGGGATAATGGCGTTGGAAGGCGTAGATGTTTTCTATTTTTGCCCCGCGCCAGCCATAAATGGACTGGTCATCGTCACCGACCACGAACAAATTGTTGGCATCTTGGGTCAACAGGCGCAGCCACGCATATTGTATGGTGTTGGTGTCTTGGAACTCATCGACATGCACTTGCTGGAACCGTTGCTGATAATGTGCCAAAATAGCGGGGTTATCGCGCCAGAGTTCATGGACGCGCAACAGCAGTTCGGCAAAATCGACCAGACCGGAGCGCTCGCACAGGTCTTCGTAAGCGCGGTAGAACTTCAGCATAGTGCGCTGGTAAACGTCGCCGGTTTCGACGGTGTGGCGGGCGCGGATACCTTCGTCCTTTTGGGCGTTGATATGCCAGAGCACTTGTTTGGCGGGCCATTTTGCTTCATCGTAATTGAGGGCGCTTAACACCCGCTTGATGAGCCGCAATTGGTCGGCGGTGTCCATGATCTGAAACGTGTCCGGCAACCCCGCCTCGGTGGCATGGCGGCGCAGCAAACGGTGCGCCAAGCCGTGGAACGTGCCTATCCACATGCTGTGTGCCGACACGTTCAGCAAGGTTTCGATACGGCTGCGCATTTCGCGGGCGGCCTTGTTGGTAAACGTCACTGCGAGTATGCTTTGCGGTGACAAACCTTCCACTTCGATTTGCCAGGCGATGCGGTGGACTAGCACACGGGTTTTGCCGCTACCTGCACCCGCCAAGATCAGCAGGGCACCCGAAGGGGCGGTGACGGCTTGCCGTTGCGCGTCGTTTAGGGGTTCAATGATTGTCGTTACATCCATAATAAATTATATCGCTTGCAGAATTTTGGGAGCTGTGTATATTTGTTCCGGCTCTTTGGAGCCATAACCTATTGCTGGCAATAGATAATAACAACTATAGAGAGAGGATTTTAAGATGAGTTTTGATTTTAAACGTATGCTCAAGTTTGAACACAATGTCGGTGAACAAGAAAAAAAATACCGTCTATATGCA
>JAQTNZ010000518.1 GCA_028713595.1 Methylovulum sp.
GGGGCGAACTCGGTCATTAGCATGGCGTTCAATCCGGTCATTTTTTAACGAGGATTAGCTTACCTGCTTTACCACCCTTTTTCAGCTATAAATTTTGGGCGGCTTTATGAAAAACTTGATGATCGAGATAAAGGGTTGCGGCACTACCTGGAATTTTGCGCAAAGTACCGCTTGGACGCGCAACTTTAGCCCTTTGGATTTCTACAAGCGGGTAACGCAAAGTCGTTGGCTGGTTATGGCTGAATTGCCATCGTTCACTTGGGCGGTGTCACTGGCGGTTAGTGGCCAGTATCAGCCGACCAACATGTAGGGGCGTGTGTTGAAATGTTGGGCTTCCATAACTACCTGCATCTGCTTTCAGCTAATTTTAGCCTGATCAGTTTGATTTTAATAGTCATCGCCAATAAAAATTAATGGTCACTGAAAACTAGAAAACCTGTCCCGTTTGGTGGGACTATCCAGAAACCTTGCCAACACCCAAAACCAGCCGTTTTTCAGTTGTCTTTTACCTCCCCTATCAGGCACTATACACGCTTTATACCGTTGCTTAACGCCTCCCTTTTAGAGATTGTCCATGCTGCTTTGGCTTAAACGTATCACCCTGACTGTTGTCCTGTTGTTGCTTACCCTGTTCGCTTTCTTACGTTTCCAAGGCTGGCAGTTGCTGGCCGCTTATACGGGGGGCGGTTTTGCGCGGAGTTTGCCCGATGCCCAGGCGTTTGCGCGGCAAAGCTGCACCACTACCGCCCCTATCCAAGTCTTAAGCTATAACGTGATGTACGGGTCGGCGTTTATCGAGGCGATGGCGGCACGGTTTAAGCGCGAGGGCACGGGTAAGGGCGAGTTGCCGTGGTCGGTGCGCTTGCCGGAAATCCGCGAGCGTATCGCCAGCTTTGCCCCTGATTTGATGGGCTTGCAGGAAATGGGCGAGGATGCCGACATTCAGGCGATAGTGGATAGGAGCCAGTATACGCTGGTCAGTTATCATCTGGGTGGTTTGCAGTACGGGGATTCGGCGTTGTTGTTTAAAACCGCGCGTTTTGAGCCATTGGATGCGGGGCAAATGTGGTTGGGCAATACGCCGGAGTTGCCGATGTCTTTGGGTTTTAAGCGCTTGGCGATGATCCGTTATGTCAACTGGGTGCTGTTGCGCGAGAAAGCCAGCGGTTTTACGTTTGTCTATGTCAATACGCATTTTGACAATGCGGGGGTGAACAAAGACCCCAGCGCGATTTTGTTCCGCGACCGTATCGCCAGCCTTGCCAAGGGCTTGCCGATTATTGTCACCGGCGATTTTAACACCACCGCCCAAGAAGCCCGTTACCAGAACATTATCGGCGCAAACGAGACCCCGCCGTTACTGACTAATGCCTATACCTTGGCGCACAGCCCGCCAGTGGATGCCGCCCTGCATCCTGATAAGCGCATCGACCATATTTTTGTCGGCGGCCCCTGTCAGGCGGAAGCGGAGCAATGGTTGATTGACACGCGGCCTTTAAAAAATGGTTTGCCAATGTCCGACCATGATCCGGTATTTGCCAAGCTGAAATTTATTCCCTAGTGTCAGGGCTTACCTTACTGCCATTAAGTTAAGAAATAATTTTTTTATTTCAATAAGATAGTAAAAATACCCGACTTAAGGTCGTGATAAGTTAATCCGTTCGTGGTGAGCTTGTCGAACCATGACCGGATTAACCGTCCACCCTTCGACAGGCTCCACCACAAGGGTGGTCTGGGGACAGGCGAACGGTTAACCCTATCTTGTTGAAATTACAGGCACAAATCCTTAACTTAATGGCAGTGACGCTCCGGCGTGGGAACGATAGGGCTTTGATTTTTATTAGTTATTCCTTAACTTAATAGCAGTGAGGGCTTACCTGCCAAACTCATTGCCCAATACGGCCCCCGCCACCGCACCAACGCCAGTCGCTAAAGGGTCGCCCCCGCCCAGTTCGTAGCCGACTACGCCACCGACCACGCCGCCCGCCAAGCCTGACATAGCACCGCCGCGCCTGTTATTGGAAGGGTAGTAAGGATAAGGTTGGGGGCGCGGTTGCGGGTAAACGCGGATTTCTTCACGGTAAACCGGACGCGGTTGGACGTAAATGATCTCTTCACGGTAAACGGGGCGCGGTTGTGGGTAGACATTGATGATTTCACGATATTGGGGTCTATGGTGATGATGATGGTGTTCGTGCCATTCGCCACCACCCCAGCCACCGCCGCCCCAACCGCCACGATGGCCCCAGTCATCATCATCCGCATAAGCAGAAGTTGCCGCTAAGGCACATAAGCTCAAGGCGACCATAAGCAATAATTTTTTCATAACAGCCTTCCATAAATAACGATTAAGTGACGGTGGCGGTTAACCCAGCCCCGCATTGCCGTGTTGGACAATGTGGCTACATCATAGAGGAAGGAATATTAATGGGGGCTTAATGGTTTTGGCTTTTATCCGTGCGCCAGTTTAATGGCTGCGGTTTAGGTTTATGCCCTTTATGCCCTGAGTACAGCGGCACAAAAGGGCATAAAGAAAAACGGGGCATAACGTGTTGGCAAACAGGCTGTTACCCTAAGCCTGCCCCAAATATATTAGTAATGCCAGCCAGTAATACCCAAATGGGCATCGACATCGGCGGCGGAAGGTCTTACTGTGACGGTAAAGCCCACGCCACAACCATTAGGCAGCGGGTTGTTGGTCAAATCACGGTTGACTTGCAACACGGGCGGCTCGCCGATACCATCAACGTTTTGTGCCGCGCCAAAAATGGCATATTGCGAGCCATTGTCAGGAATCCATAAGTTCACCTTACTGGCCTGGATGGTGGG
>JAQTNZ010000519.1 GCA_028713595.1 Methylovulum sp.
CCCCCATTGTGGCCTTTTTGACGACATTAGGCCTGATGGGCATCAAGATGATCGCGCGATATTTCCAGATGCTGATCTGGATTGCCTTGTGGGGGCCGATCACGGCTGTTTGCAACTTGTATATCGCGATGGTCACAACGCGGATAATGACGACGATATCCGACCAGGCAGAAGCGAATGGCACATCGTTGATGGCGATGATCTCACACGACCAACTCTACGGGACACTAGAAACCTGGTTGGCTACCGGGGGCATGTTGGCTTCCAGTGTCCCCGCCCTTTCATTGATGTTGGTTTACGGCGGCTCCGTTGCGGCAACCAACCTGTCCGGCCGGATGACAGCCGGCACCTCAGCTGCGGTCAAACCGGAACGTCTCATGCCGGAACCCGTCTCAATCGCCGCGACCACCAGTATTGGCTCCCAACGTAGTATGGATTCCAATTCCGGCCAAACGGTGTCCGGGTGGTCAGAAGGTGCTTACAGCATGGCCAGCGGTTCACAAAAATCACAGCAAAGCGCGTTTACCAGCTTGCAGTCGGCAAATGCATCGGCTTCGCAAGCATTCAATAATTTGACCCAACATACCGACACGAAAGGCCATACCGTCACCGATGGGACAACGATTACCGATTCATTAAGCCAATCGCATTCTGCATCGGATCGGTGGGCGGCCGCGACCGGAAAAGCCATTGCCGAAAAGGTTGGGCGGACAGATGCCGAAAAAGAAGCAATAGCAGCCAGCGCCAGCACCCAATTGGCACTCGGGGCATCGGCAGGGGTATTTAGTGCCCTTAGATTAGATGGTAAGCTAGGTCTAGATTCTGATTCAGGGATTTCAGCAGAACGAAAAAATGATATTTCATCAGAAATGGATAAGACGTGGCGCAGCGAATACGCCAACGCCAACGAAACACGGTCCGCACACGACTATGCCAAAGCGCATTCCGACCAAAGCATGTTTTCTTCCCAGGATATGAAGGTCAAGGGCGAAAATTATATGGCCCAATTGGCGCGTGTCGATCAGGCCCAACAGGCCTATCAAGAGTCGGTGACGGATAGCCAAACCTCCGGACAAAACCTGACACTCAAACACAGCGAGCTTGCCCGGCGTTTGGTTCAGACGGGCGTAAATGCAGACCTTGCAAATGTCGAACGTGATATTACAATGTACGGCACAGACAAGGAGAAGGCCAATTGGCAAGACGCTAAGAAGGATGCGGCAAAGCAGCTTGATGCCGGAGCCGCCCAAATACCCAGGACATCAAAAGAGTATGAGGCCATGCGGCGGTTCTTGGCGCTGGATGAAATAGACCCACAGCACGCTTTCCATATAGCCTCCTCGACCTTCCAACCTACAGGGAATAGGCTCGATATAGGCGTTTCCGACGCGGACGACTATAAGAAGGATGCCAAAACACCTGACGATATACTTGGACAACAACAGGCCGACAATTTTGCGGATCGGGCTAGGGGGCAAGCGTCAACCGGAACGGCGGCGGCTAACGCTATGCCACGTTCGGCTCCGCAAAGCGGCCCTAACGGAAAGGCGACCGGAACCAACAACCACCCAATGGACATTTCAGGCGGCAGTAATGCTAACGCCAAACAGTCGGTCAATGGTATCCTTAACGGCGGGAATCTTGGCGACCCGGATGAAATTGAACGCCGGATTAAGGCTGGCCCCTTAATCAAGGATGGTCAAGACACCTCCCATTTGATGGGAGGTGCCGTGAAAAATGAAGGGGGTGCCCTTTATGATAATACAGTTGTTGCAGGCGGCAGGTCTTTGGATAACCTCGGAAAGGCCATTGGCGGTGCTGTGTTCGATGCCGAAGCCTATCTGAAAGACGTTGTTGGTGGCGGCCCCGAAAACAAGCCTGCCAGCAAACCACAGAAACGTGAACCTTTCGATGAGTTGCCCGACATTAAAAAATAGGAGGATATTATGGAATCGATTTTTTTTATAATCACTTATATCGCTGGATCTTTCAATGCAACTGGAAAGAAAATGGGGTCAATTTTTTCTAAGCCATACCATTTTCTGGTAGGATTTCTTCATAGCTGCTCTAAAAGCAATGATGTTGAAAATGCCCAAGAGCTGACCGGTGAGGAATATAACCGGCGATTTAGTAAGTTCTTCCCAAAAACGTCAAGAACCGGAGAATTTGTCATTCTGGGGGACAATTCTATGCCTAATTACGATTGGAGCGAAGCACAATTGGTCTCCAATCTTAGTAATTCCCATTTAACATTTGATGATACTGGAAATAATTGGCATCATGACCAAGCTTTAGCCCGTATATACGAAACTATAGATCAATGTTCCAATCCCCTGAGAACAGACAACCCGTTCACTAATGGCTTTCTGGATAATCCGAGGAATGAATTGATTGGAATCTCCTACAACTGATTGGGCTAAAGCGTACCCGAGTGCGTACATCTTTAATACTGCGAATCTTGGCTGTGTGGTACTCCCTGCCCACTATCGCTAATCGCCTGGTACAACACTTTACGCCCAATTCGCCCTGACTGTTAAAGAAAATCGAGTAGGGCGTGAATGTGTTTGCGGGCGTTGTTGATCTCAGGCGTCGGAATTGTAGGTTCGATGCAACAGCCAACGGCTTGCTTTCCCCTTGCTTGTTTTCATCGCGTTAACCTATCCTAATAGCTACATGCACTTGTAAAATCATTTTTGGCTCTATATGGGTTTCAAGGTCTTTTTAACCAAAACAGCCAGTAATGAAGACAGCAAGCCTTTACCGCGTTTTCTGACGTTATGGACAAACTCAAAAAAGCTCAGGTACAGCGGCAACTTGGCC
>JAQTNZ010000520.1 GCA_028713595.1 Methylovulum sp.
TCTCGATTAAGGCCTTAAGGCGGTTAAGTGCCGCCGTCCGGTTGCTGGACAAGTTGTAAGTGGCCGGACGTACCGAAGCAATGGCTAAGGTCAGCAAATCGAGGGTGTAGTCAGCCAGGGTGGTAAATTCATGAGGCGTTAAGCATCCAATCTGTCCGGTCAAGGTACGTAGAAACTGGCCGGCAATCAGGCCCGCTCCTGCAACACCTGGAATATGCAGGGCGGTGCAGTTGTCAATCCCCGCCATCCTTTCCCTAAACAGCCTGCGAGGAATGGTGACAATCAATTTGCCAAAATCTTTGGGGCAGTCTATTTGATGCGGCTTTGTGGCATCGTAAATAGTGATGTCGCCGGGCTGCAAATAAACTTCACGCCCATTTTGCGCCAGCACATACTGCCCGGATGTCAAGACTACGGCGAAGTACGCGTCTTGGCTGTCCAAATAAGGCTCTTGCGCAGGCCTGGCTATGTTGATTGCGCTGGAGTGGATCACCGATAGCTGCAAGTTGCCCCAAGCGTAAATGCCTAGTTCTTGTGATAGCGGATGGTTGCCAGGCGAAGTGATGTCAACATGGGTGTATTCACGGCAGATCACCTCGCGCAACCAGCTTTGCCGCTCATGCGGGGCGACTGTGGCGGTACTGAGCTTAATGCCCTCTACTGTGTGATGGGGCGGCACCCATGCGGATGCCGAGCGTTCACTAGCCATAAACCCAACCCTTGCCTATCGGCGTTAGAAAATAGTTCTCCTCATCCAAGTAGTGCCGTTACAAACATGTTTTTGTTCCGCCTCGCACCAGCGGGCTTGGGCGGAAAACGGCATAATGCCCCATCGGCAACCGTATTGCCGGACAGGCTTTTTATCCATTTCAACTATCAAGGTGAACCGACAATGTATCAAAATCCCAAACAGGCTGGCAATACTCTTTTATTGAGAGGTGCGACATTATGGTTGTTAATGGCACTGGTTTTAGCCTGGTGCATGGTGTTTATGAAGTTAAAAATGCCAGTAGTGGGGCTGATTTTTGAGGATTTTAACCGTTTGCTACAAGGGCATTTGGATTTTTTGTTAATGAGCGCCTTATTGTTTGGCTTTTATGCCACCAAAGTGCCTTTGCCGTGGACGGTGCGCTGGGCAATGGTTGTCGGAGCTTTCACCAATTCCAGCCTGTTTGTGCTGCAAGCCATCTTTCCGGCATTGAATCCGCCCACTGAAGGCGCTTTGGCCATCGCTTTCCGGCTGTTTTCAATGCTCAGCATCATCATCACCAGCTACGGTTTTGGCAGGGGGGCCGTGATGGTGTTTCGCTCAACCTTAGTGGCGCAGGAGGGTGATGAGGCTTGAATATATAAAGTCATTAGGATGGGTAATAAACCCCATCCATATTGAAAACCGTAATTTCAAGCAATTTTTAAGGTGATGTGATTTGGCCGTTGCAAGTTAATCCGTTCGTGGTGAGCCCGTCGAACCATGGGCGGATTAACCGTCCACCCTTCGACAGGCTCAGGCCGAACGGTTAATCCTCACTTGCATCGCCTATTGATGACGTATTGAAACTACGGCTTTCAAAATGGACGAGGTATAGCAGAAAAAAACGATGGATGTTTTTTTCTGCTCGGTAACCTGATATAGGCATACATTCCAAGCAACGCGAATATGTGGCTAAAGATGCTTAAAGTGTCCGTAAAAGCCTATTACCGCTTCCCTAACGCCTTCAAAATAACAGGCGAGGCGATATAAGCATTGGGTATCAGCACTTCTGGCGTGCCCTCCGAATAAGGCGCGACCGCGTACTCGGAAAACTGCACTTTAACTCCATCTTTATCCAGCAACACGGTACATTCGTTACAGTCCCTCCGCTTCTATATAGCGGCCTTTAAGTGCCGCTCGGATTCTGTCGGGTTGCGCTACTGCTTTTATGCCCCGTGGGCAAGCCCGCACTGCCATTAAGTTAAGGAATTATATTTAATAATCAGACTGTTAATAAGTACACACTCGTTCCCACGCGCCGCGTCACTGCCATTAAGTTAAGGATTTTAGCCTGTAATTTCAATAAGATAAAAGTGACGCTCTCGTTCCCACACGCTGTGTGGGAATGCAGTAGGGACGCGCCGCGTCCCGTTCCACACCGCAGCGCGGGTAGCACGGCATTCCCACACAGCGTGTGGGAACGAGTGTGTACTTATCAATAGACTGATTTTTAAAATAACCCCTTAACTTAATGGCAGTGATTCATGCCCCTGAGGGTATGCTAGAACGTAGGGACAACAGCGTTTTGCTTTTAATGGCAGTGCGGTATATGGGTACGAGGAAAAACATAAGGTATTGGGGCTATTTTGCAAATAACCCCATGCTTTTCTCAGCCTTTAGAATCTTTTTTGGATTTTTTTACCGCCTTTTTTTCTTTCTGGCTCAGGGCTGGTTTTTTCTTGTCTTCTTTGTTGCTTTTTTGTTCTTTGCTCATGGTGTGCTCCAACTGTGTGATGGGGGTATGCAGGTGACAGGATGTGTCTGTGCATCAGCAATAGTTTGCTGTAACCGGAGGGCATACTATAGGCTTATTTGCTGATGGGGGTGTGGTTTTGTGCGGATGGGGTGGATTGCAAGGGCAGCGACACGGCTAAGTTAATGGCGGTGAGGGAGCGCGGGCATCTTGCCCGCTGGTGGCGGCCAAGATGATCGCGCTGCAAAAACACTGTGCGGGAGTGGGGCGTTTAGCCTTGCGTTGCGCCTGTGCCCATGTATTTGTCAAAATTTTGGATGTAGTCGTCAAAATGGTGTTCTAGCATCAGGCGGTATTGTTCGACAAAGTA
>JAQTNZ010000521.1 GCA_028713595.1 Methylovulum sp.
CGGTGAACGTCCGGTACATCGGCAATTGGAGGCAGCCATCGCCGACACTTATGGAGTTGATGATGCCGTGGTGATGGTCAGCGGCCATGCCACCAATGTGACCACCATAGGCTATTTGTTCGGAGCCAATGACTTAATTTTGCATGATGAGCTGATCCATAACAGCTCTATGGTCGGGGCGCAATTGTCAGGGGCCAAACGCCTGTCTTTCCCACATAACGATTATGCCGCCCTGGATAAGCTGCTGACGGAAAACCGACGGCATTACGAGCGGGTGCTGATTGTGCTGGAAGGCTTGTATAGCATGGACGGCGATTATCCTGATTTGCCCGAATTCATTGCCATCAAGCGTAAACATAAAGCTTTTTTGATGGTCGATGAAGCCCATTCATTGGGGGTGCTGGGACTTACCGGCCTGGGTATCCGTGAGCATTTTGGGATTGACGGCAAAGACGTTGATATTTGGATGGGTACGCTGAGCAAATCGTTGGCCGGTTGTGGCGGTTTTATCGCGGGGGAGTCGGCTTTGGTCGAGCATCTGAAATTTTTGGCCCCCGGCTTTTTATACAGTGTCGGAATGCCCCCGCAAGTGGCCGCCCCCGCCCTTGCCGCACTGCATATCTTCAAACAGGAGCCGGAACGGGTGCAACGCTTGCAAGCATTGTCGCAGTATTTCTTAAACAAAGCCAAAGCATTGGGCATTGATACCGGACATAGCCAAGGGGTGGCGATTATCGCCGCGATCACCGGCAGTTCGCTCAGCGCGGTGCGCATGTCCGAGGCCTTGTTCCAAAAAGGCATTAACGTCCAACCGATCTTATATCCAGCTGTCCCTGAGAAAAGCGCCAGGCTGCGGTTTTTTATTTCCTGCGGCCACACCGAAGAACAGATAGACCAAACCCTTCAAGCTTACTGTGAGGAACGCTCATGATCTTCATTAAGGCACAAGTCCACCGCAATTCCGTTGCCAGCAGCACCAGCAAACGCTCATTTTTGTTTTTGCAAGGCCCTTGTTCGCCGTTGTTTACCAAGCTTGCCGACCACTTGCATTCCTTAGGCCATACCGTCCATAAAATCAACTTTACGGGCGGCGATGTGCTTTACTGGGGGCCGCGCAATGCCACGCTGTTTCAACGCGAACTTAGTGCCCTGCCAGAAGTGCTGGAAACGGTCAGAAAAAAGTATGCCATTACCGACCAAATCTTGTTTGGCGATTGCCGCCCCATCCATGTCGCGGCCAAACACTATGCAAGGCAACACGGTATCCGCACCCATGTGTTTGAAGAAGGCTATTTTCGCCCTTATTGGATGACGCTTGAACGGGAAGGGGTCAATGGTTATTCCCAGTTGCCCAAAGACCCCGACTGGTTCCGGTATGTCGCCAAATCTGTGCCGCCACCTTTGGACACGCAAACTTTCCATGCCCCGTTCCGGGTCAGGGCCAGCCATGATGTGCTTTATCATGTCGCAGGCCTTAGCAACCCTTTCCTGTTCCGGCATTATAAAGGCCACGCACCCGACCCCGTACCGCTGGAATATGCAGGCTACGTTAACCGCTTTGTCAGGCACCATTTGACGCGTAAGCAAGATGATGAAAACATCGGGCATCTGCTACGCAAAAAAATTCCGTTTTACCTGTTGCCCTTGCAGCTTAACAGCGATTCGCAAATACAAGTGCATTCAACCTTCACCAATATGGTCGAAGTCATTGATTTGGTGATGCGCTCGTTTGCCAAACACGCCCCAACCCATGCTTGGCTGGTCATCAAAACCCATCCATTAGATGCGGGGTTGATGAACTATGGCAAAATTATCGAAAAACAAGCCCAACAATTGGACTTAAGCGGACGCATCCTGTTTTTGCAATCGGGGCATTTGAACACCCTAGTGGCACAGGCGCGGGGCCTGGTGACCGTCAACAGCACCGCCGGCGGGCTGGCTGTGGAATTGGATTGCCCGACCATCACCCTCAACAGTCCGATTTACAACCTGCGCGGGCTTACCTTCCAAGGCCCTTTGGATGCGTTTTGGACGAATAACGAAAAACCCGACCAAGAGCTGTTCCGTTGCTTCCGCAACACCGTTATCCATACCACCCAAGTCAACGGCAGCTTATACTGCAAACCGGGCATTGACTTGGCGGTAAAAAATGCCGCCCGTTTTCTCGATACCGACAAGTCGCCGTTAGAAGTCTTATTGTGAAAACCATACTCATCACTGGCGCAACGGGAGCTATTGGCGGGGCGTTGGCACGGCATTATGCCAAACCGGGCACTTGCCTGATCTTGCAAGGCCGCAAAACCGATGCCCTTGCCGATATTGCCGCCGCTTGTCGCCAAACGGGGGCGATAGTCACCACGCGGCTTTTGGATTTACGCGACATCACCGCCCTGCACCAGTGGTTGACGGAGTTGACCGGCCCGCAATTGCCTGATGTGGTGATCGCCAATGCGGGTGTCAATATCGGCCAAGGGGGCAACCGCCAAGGCGAGCAATGGGATGAGATGGAAGCTTTGCTGGATGTGAACATGAAAGCCACCTTGGCCTTGGTCAACGCATTAACTCCCGCCATGCGCCAGCGCCAAAGCGGACAAATCGCCATCATCAGCTCACTGGCTGCTTATTATGGCCTGCCTGTCACACCCAGTTACTGTGCCAGCAAAGCCGCGTTGAAAGCTTACGGCGAAGCCATGCGCGGCTGGCTGGCACGCGATAATGTACACTTAAGCGTGGTCATGCCTGGTTATACCGAATCGCCTATGGCGGCGGCTATGGCCGGGCCACAACTGTTCATGGTGACACCCGAAC
>JAQTNZ010000522.1 GCA_028713595.1 Methylovulum sp.
CCAGCAGTGCTTATTAACCTGGTTTGACCAACACGGACGTAAAAATCTGCCGTGGCAACAAGACATTAATCCCTATCGGGTATGGTTATCGGAAACCATGTTGCAACAAACCCAAGTCGCTACCGTCATACCGTATTTTTTGAAATTTACCGAAACTTTCCCAACTGTGGAAGCTTTAGCGGCAGCACCGATTGATGAAGTATTACAACATTGGGCTGGACTGGGCTATTACGCCCGCGCCCGTAATTTGCACAAAGCTGCCCAACAGATTGTCGAGTTGGGAGCATTTCCAAATACCTTGGCTGGATTAATGGCTTTACCCGGCATAGGACAGTCCACTGCCGGGGCAATTTTGAGCATTGCTTTCAATAATAGCCATCCCATCTTAGATGGCAACGTTAAACGGGTTTTAACGCGCCTCTACGCGGTTTTTGGTTGGCCTGGTAATCTTGCTGTCAATAAACAATTATGGGCTGTCAGCGCAGAATTAACGCCCGTCAAACGCGTGGCGGATTACACCCAAGCCATCATGGACTTAGGTGCAACTTTATGCACCCGAAGCAAACCCTTATGTCTAGCATGTCCGGTAGCGGAATATTGCCTTGCCTACCAACAAGGCAATCCTACAGCCTATCCGACGCGCAAGCCGCCAAAATCCATACCGGTCAAAACTAGCGTTTGGTTGATCTTGTACAATGTCGATAACGAGATCTTGCTGGAACGTAGACCACCTACAGGTATCTGGGGAGGTTTATGGAGCGTTCCCGAATTTACCAGCATTGCCGACGCACAAGACTGGTGTTTAAGCCGCAATTTATCTATTCGCGAACTATATAGCTTGCCTAGTAAACGCCATACGTTCTCGCATTACCACTTGGACTACACACCGCTTATCGCCCGTGTCGAAAACCCTACAAATAATGTGATGGAAGCCAATCAGCGGCTCTGGTATAACAGCGCTCAAATTGCCGGATTAGGGCTGGCAGCACCCGTAAAAACCTTGCTGCAACAACTCGACGACACCACATATCTACAGGAATAATTATGACTAGAATAATAAAATGCGTAAAACTGGGTATCGAAGCCGAAGGCTTAGATGCGCCTCCATTCCCAGGTGAAAAAGGTCAAGAAATTTATGAGAAAGTGTCTAAAGCAGCATGGAAGGCATGGTTGAGCAAACAAACCATGATCATCAATGAAAACAAACTGGCGAGTTTTGATCCTAAAGCCCGTGCTTACTTAGCGGAAGAACGCCACAAGTTTTTGTTTGAAGGCAATGACGACATGCCAGCAGGCTATGTGCCGCCTAAAGCTTAAATAATAAAGTAAAAGTTTCTTAACTTTTTTGCAGGGGGCCAAAATATGTTTTGGCCCCCCTAAATCAAAGCTGTTTAACGGCAATTATCGTTAAAATTGTTTTGGATGCGTATTGACAATAGTTACATCGAAAAAAAGTCGCTTTGACAGCCGTATCAAAACTCCCGGATAAGATGCAAGTCAATCTCACTATGATCGAACACATCATTTTGGCGGATTTATCTTCGCCAGACCACGCCCAAACCATCATGGATTTATTGGATGAATATGCTCAAGACCCAATGGGCGGCGGCCAAGCTTTGTCGGCATTTGTCCGTAGCAATCTAGTCGCGGAACTGAAAAAACGCCAAGGGGTTTATGTGCTGCTGGCGATGCACAATGAAGAAGCGGTGGGAATGGCGATTTGCTTTGAAGGTTTTTCAACCTTTGCTTGCAAGCCGTTGTTGAACATTCATGATGTGATTGTCAGCGCAAAATACCGGGGGCGCAGCATCGCCAGACGCCTATTGGCAAAAGCCGAAGAGATTGCTGTTGCTAGTGGTTGCTGCAAACTGACCTTGGAAGTTTTAACAGGCAATACCGCCGCCCAAGCTGCTTATAAAGCCTGTGGCTATGCCGGATATGAACTTGACCCAACGATGGGGCAGGCGATGTTTTGGCAAAAGAAACTTTATCCGCAATAATTCAAGTGCGATTTAAGTTAACGCGGAAGACTGATTGACCAAAATAAGCAAAGCATTGCTATTGGCAATAATGCCCATGCTTGCTTTGGCAACGTCCGAAATGAACCATTTTGTGACAACAAAACCCAAAAATTCAATATGGGCAGCAATATGCCTGATTCCATAAAAAGGTTTCGCCAAAAATAATAGTTGTCCAGTCTCAATCGGCCTGCACTTGGTAATAAGCCGAGTGGTGATAAGATTTCACGATGGCTAAAAGGCCACAATAAAGGCAAAGGATGGACTCCCACTAAGAAATCTAACAAAAGATGGGAGCAGGAAGCGATGGCGAATACTGTAAACGGTATCCGAAAACGCCAAGTGGCTAACCAAGCAATACCACTAATACCAAGACAAAACCAAAGGGAATGGCTAAAGCGTGGTTGGAAATTAATATCGAAAACCCAAAAAGCCAAGTAATCCAAATCAGGAAAAATGGCTAGTAATACCAGAACAGGTAATAACCAACGTGATTTTTTATGTTGGTGTTTTTTAGCCAGATAAACCGCTGCGCCGCTGGCAATATGTCCAAGGAATGATGACATGAGAGTGGCTTACTCGGTAGACACTGTTTGCTGATTTCTCAATAGGTTAGCCTGCCAATAGGCAATTCCCCAAGCTAACATGTCTTCAAGCGTTGCCGTTTTTAATTCTAAAGGCGGTTGTTGTTTCAGCAACATCAGCAAATCGAAAATAAGTTGGGCCGGATTTTCGGTAGCGACTGCCGTTGCTAATGTTTGCTTGCTCAGCTTAAAGCCACGT
>JAQTNZ010000523.1 GCA_028713595.1 Methylovulum sp.
TTTCAGCGCGTGTTTTGGCATCTTTGGGCATCGCCAAACCAAAAATCCCTACGCCATTGGGCAATTTCAAACCGTAAGCTTGTTGATAAGACCAAAAATTAGTTTTTGGCAGCCCGTTTTTATCCAGCCACGAGCTATTGATTGAGCCTGATTTGTCGGCTATGGGAGAGTAAGTCAGTTCCACGCCATCACTGGGGGAAAGCAGGGAAGGGTGGCCTTGGGTATCAATGCCTAGCACTTGCGCTTGGACAACATTAAACGGCGGCAAAATAGTGAATGTTGAAAAATCATCATCGACACAGTGCATTCCCAAGTCGTTTACGGCAAAGACTTTGTATTCTTGAAACGTTGCGGCATGACTGAGCTTTAAGCACAGCATAAAAAAAATCAGCAAGAGTGCTGAATGAAAGTGGGTATTAACCATATTGGATTCCTCTATAAAAACGCTTGGCAAAGGCAAGAACGATTAAGGGGCATTGCCTTTAATCGTTCTTCAAATATTCCCTGCTGCCAGTAATTTCTAAGAATATGGTTTAAATGGCTAGAGGGATATTAGACCCAATAACTCATTAGTTTATTAGGTTATGCTTATGATATAGGGGAAATCACAAATTCCATAGGGTTTATATGGTTGAATGTGATTAATCAGAAATGTGGCACATTTTTATGGTTTTGAGGGGTTGAACAATGCCTGGATATTGTGGAGATTTTAGAAATAGTTATTTTAAATCAATCCTTTTTCAATCACGGGTAGCACCCAATATTGAATCCCAGCACCGGAAAAATCTTCTTTCAGTTGGGTTAATAATTTTGCTAAACCATTCGCATCGACATACATTTGGAAACGGACTTTTTTCTGCCGCCCACTGACTTGTTCTGCCAATGATAAGCCTTTGTTCTCATGATGATGCGCGTAAATTGGGAAGCTGCTGAAACCGTGTTCGGCTTCTAATAGCAACAAACTGTCCACCACGCTTTCTTCCAAGCTAGGCGGAACATTAAGGGTAAGCAAATATTCTGAATGGGTCATGTAGGGGGTCTCATTATGGATTTCCCGTTCCCACCGTTGTGGCGGAAACGGGGCAGGATTTAAGCTATTTCTCTATTATTTTGTCCAAACAATTTGAACAAAATCGGTAACAAAAATAGCGTTAAAAACGTGGACGATACCAAGCCGCCAATGACGACGATGGCTAAAGGCCGTTGGATTTCTGAACCTGGGCCGGTGGCGAACAGCAAAGGAATCAATCCGAACGCGGCGATGCTGGCGGTCATTAATACCGGACGCAAACGCCGGGATGAACCGATCAGCACCACTTTGGCTATATCCATGCCTGTTGCCAGCAATTGGTTAAAATAACTCACCATCACCACACCGTTTAATACGGCAATACCCAGCAAGGCGATAAAACCGACTGAAGCAGGAACGGATAAATATTCACCGGACACCCACAAGGCAAACACGCCGCCGATCATCGCCAGCGGAATGTTTGACAATACCAAAGTTGCTTGGCGTACTGAGCCGAAAGTGGAAAACAGCAATAAGAAAATCAGCCCCAACGATACCGGAACGACCACAGATAAAGTCGCGGCGGCGCGTTGTTGGTTTTCAAACTGGCCGCCAAACTCCAAGGTGTAGCCTATCGGCAACGGTACTTTTTCGGCAACGGCTTTGCGGGCTTCTTCGACAAATCCCACTAAATCGCGGCCTTGGACATTGCTACGCACGACCGTGAAACGTTGACCATGTTCGCGGCCTATCGCCACTACACCCTCAACTTTTTGCAGTTTCGCCACTTCAGTCACTGGTACATGCCCGCCATCGGGTAAAGTGATTTGCAAATTGTCAAAATTGGCGGTGTTACTATTGCCGCGCAAAATCAACGGCGTACGCTTGATGCCTTCTTGCACGATGCCGAGGTTTAAGCCTTCGATTTGCGCCCGTAACATCGTTTCGATACTGTCACTATCTAAACCTAAACGTCCGGCGGCGGCTTTGTTGATGGTCAGTTGCAGAAATTGCATCCCCGCGTTTTGTTTGGCAAACACATCACTAGAACCTTGAATGTGTTTCAACACTTCGGCGATAGCGACGGCTTTTTCGTTCAAGACTTGTAAATCCGGCCCGAACAATTTCACCGCGACATCGCCGCGTGTGCCTGTGAGCATTTCAGAAACGCGCATTTCTATCGGCTGAGTAAAGCCAAAGGCAATGCCTGGGGTTTGTTCCATGACTTTGCGGATGTCTTCGATCAAATGCTCTTTATCTGGCGTATGCCATTGATCTTTAGGTTTCAGCACCAAGAATGTGTCGGTTTCGTTCAAACCCATGGGGTCTAAACCCAGTTCGTCCGAACCGACCCGGGATACCACGGTTTCAATTTCCGGCACGTTTTTGAGCAGGTTTTTTTGCACTTGTCCGTCCAACATCACCGATTGCGCCAGCGTGATGGACGGCAGTTTTTCCAATTGCACGATCACATCGCCTTCGTCCATCGTCGGCATAAACGTGCTACCGATTTGCATGAACACGACTATCGTCGCCGCCATCAGCACACCCGCGCCGACAAAGACTTTTTTGCTATTGTCCATGCACCAGACTAATGTCGGCTTGTAAATCGCCTGCAATTTTCTCGGTAACCACGGTTCTTCATGAGAGACTTCTTTGAGCAAATACGAAGCAATGACCGGAATCACGGTTAACGACAATATGAGCGATCCGCTTAAGGCAAAAACGATCGTCAAGGCCACGGGCGTAAACAGCTTGCCTTCCAAACCTTGCAACGTCAGCAAAGGC
>JAQTNZ010000524.1 GCA_028713595.1 Methylovulum sp.
GGCGAACTCGGTCATTAGCATGGCGTTCAATCCGGTCATTTTTTAACGAGGATTAGCTTACCTGCTTTACCACCCTTTTTCAGCTATAAATTTTGGGCGGCTTTATGAAAAACTTGATGATCGAGTACAAGCGTTTAAATGTCCTCGTCTAAAACTGGGTCTTTATGGCAATTGGCAATATCGCAAAACGTACTGAAATTTGCCAAAAAAATGTCCACTATGTCCGGGTCAAAATGCTCCCCGCGTCCGGCGGCGATAATCTCTTGGACTTTGTCGTAAGGCATGGCTTCTTTATAGACACGGCGGGTGATTAGGGCATCAAAAACATCCGCCAACGCCATGATACGCGCCGAAATCGGGATGGCATCGCCAACGAGATGGTCAGGATAACCCTGCCCGTTCCATTTTTCATGATGGTAATGGGCAATTTCTTTCGCTAACCTTAGAAACTCCACCTTGTGCGAGGTATCGCGCTCGGCCATTTCGATGGCCTTGCTGCCCAATTCGGCATGGGTTTTCATGATTTCCCATTCTTCTGGGATAAATGGGCCCGGTTTATGCAAAATGGCATCAGGAATGCCGACTTTGCCAATATCGTGCAACGGGGCCGAACGGGCCAGCAATTTGATGTAATGGTCTGTTAAGGTGGCGGCAAAACGGGGGTGGCGTTGCAATAACACCCCCAATTGATGGACATACGCTTGGGTGCGCAAGATGTGGTTGCCCGTTTCGGGATCACGGATTTCTGCCAGATGCGCCAAGGCGCGGATGCTCACTTCTTGCACCAGTTCATTTTCCGCCATACGTTTGGCAATTTCCGCTTCCAGATAGCTGTTCTGGTCACGCAGCCAATCGTGGGCTTGTTTCAGTTCCAGCTGGATACGGACGCGGGCGAGGACTAGCCGTGGCTCCACGGGTTTGCAGATATAATCAACCGCCCCGATACCCAAGCCATGCAGCTCGGCTTCGGCCCCGTTCATCGCCGTGACGAAGATCACCGGAATATCCCTGGTTTCAGGTTTGGCGCGTAGCTGCCCAAAAACCTGATAACCGTCCATGTCGGGCATCATCACATCCAGAAGGATCAGGTCGGGGTAAGGCTGGGTGCTGGCGATGCGCAACGCTTTTTCCCCGGATTTGGCGGCTCTCACACGGTACAATGGTTGTAGCAATTCGCTGAGGACGGTCAGGTTTTCGGGGGAATCATCAACGATTAAGATCGTTTGGGTTGCCGCATCCATTATGATGGCTCCTTAGGTTGGCGGATTTTTTGTTATGTTGCCACTAAAAGCACGGTAAGGTTATAAATAATACATCCTTACAATTTAACACGGATGGGGGTAAGCGTCCAACGATTCAACAGGGCGGGCCTGCATATCGGCAGTTATACTTCAAACGGTCAAGTTTTCGGTTTTTGGAGCCTAGGTCTCTTGACCGCAACTAAAAACCGATAACTTGACCGTTTGAAGTATATTTGGTGGGGTAACGCCCAACCATATCTTAATGGATGGTTGGGCGTTTTTTAGGCTAAATAGCCATAACGTTTAAGGCGATGGCGCAGGATATTACGGCTGATGCCTAATAAGCGTCCTGTTTGTACTTGGTTGTTTTCGCAATAATTATAGGCGGTACGGATAACGGTTTCTTCGATGGTGTCAAATAGATGTTCGGTGGGGTGTTCGTATAGCGCGGCCAAGGCATTTTCCAGTGCCTTAAGGGAGGGCGTAGAGGTAATATTGGCAGCGTTATTATGATATGACACCCCGAAATTGGGGTTCAAATGCAAGTCATCCATGGTGACCCGGCCTTCTTTGCAAACCAGCAAGGCGTGGTGGATCACGTTTTGCAGTTCACGGATATTGCCCGGCCACGCGTAACGTAGCAGGGCGCGTTCGGCATCCTTACCTAAATCCAGGTCATTAAGTTTCAGCCGTGCACCATAACGCTGCATAAAGTGTTTTGCCAAAGGCAAAATATCGCCAGGACGCTCGCGCAAAGGCAATAAGTCCAGGGCGGCGACATTCAGGCGGTAATACAAGTCTTCACGAAAGCGCCCCGCTTGCACGGCTTCGGCCAAATTGACGTTGGTCGCCGCCACCAGCCGCACGTCAATGGGGATAGGGGTTCTGGAGCCTATGCGCACCACTTCATGCTCTTGCAGGACACGCAAGATTTTAACTTGGGTGGAAATGGGCAAGTCGCCGATTTCATCCAGGAACAAAGTGCCGCCATTAGCCGCCTCAAACCACCCGCCGCGTGCATTTAACGCACCGGTAAATGCCCCGCGCTCATGGCCGAACAACTCGCTTTCCACTAAGGATTCGGAAAACGCCCCGCAGTTGAGGGCGACAAAAGGCGCATCTTTGCGGTGGCTGAGTTTGTGGACTTGCCGGGCGACCAGTTCCTTGCCTGTGCCTGTTTCGCCAATAATCAGCACCGTCGCATCGCTAGGGGCGATTCGTTCGATATATTCCAATAAGCGCACCGATGCCGGGTCGGCAAAAACCAGTGCGGTGGCGCGGATTGAGGTCGCGTGCGAATCTGGGTTGGGTAAGGTGGTGATGAGCGGCTCCTGCTGAAAATCAGCAGCGATGCCGCTGTTGTTTTTAGGCCTATAGTTATCCATTAATGACATTAACCTATTTGCAATTATTTCGGTATGAAAAAATCCGCTATTCCTTAGCGGATGTGTTTTCGTAAATATGCCACTTTCCCCGTCCATCTTTATTTTGAGTGGGTGGCATTGTGGTTTACTCTAGCAAGCCCGCTTGATTTTTTGTAGTGATAAATTGTTA
>JAQTNZ010000525.1 GCA_028713595.1 Methylovulum sp.
AGTCAAGCCGCATCATGTCGGGCAAAAAATCGCCATTGGGTTGAGGGCGGGCATGGTTAAATCGGCTTGCCCATGATAAAATGTAATCCTTTCAATTAGCTAAACGCTTTTTCAATGGCTATCAACGCCTTTTAACAACACGGGCCGGCTTTGCGCCTGATGTTATCTTCACTTTACCACTTGAGACGCTATCTTGATGAAAATATGCACACTTTTTGCCAGTACCTTATTGCTTTCGGTCGCTGTTGGCAATACTTATGCAACCACCTACACCTTGCCGCCTACGCCAGGTGACCGCGTCATTACGCAATATCCTGATGGTGTGTCAGTGACCCGTTCCGAGCAGGATGAGACCTTGCTTGATGTTGCCCGGCGTTTTTTGTTGGGGCAAGTTGAGATTGTCAGGCTGAACCAAGACCTGGACCGCTGGCATATCAAAAAAGACACCATTGTCCGCATACCCAATAAACGGATTTTGCCGGATACCCCCCATGAAGGCATTACCCTGAACATTTCCGAGTACCGTATGTACTACTATCCGGCAGACCAGCCGGGGGTCGTGATGTCGTTCGCCCACGGTGTGGGCCGTCAAGACTGGAAAACGCCGTTAGGGCGGACTACGGTTGCGCGTAAAGTTAAAGACCCGGTCTGGCATCCGCCCGAATCCATCCGCCGCGAACATGCCGCCAATGGTGATCCCCTGCCGGAAGTTGTCCCAGCTGGCCCGCATAATCCGCTGGGTGCTTTCGCGCTGTATCTGAATTTGCCCGGCGAATACCGTATCCACGGCACCGACATCGACAAAATTTTTGGTATCGGGATGCAGATTACCCACGGTTGCGTGCGTATGTATCCTGAAGATGTTGAAGAATTGTACAAAAGTGTAGCGGTGGGCACGCCTGTTTACATGGTCAAGCAACCGATTAAGGTAGGTTGGTTGGACAATGTGCTGTACATCGAAGCGCATCCTGATTTGGAAGGTGAGGAACTGACCAAAGACCAACGGTATGCACTGGCTTTGCAGCTGATCCAAAAAGTCAATAACAATGAGATACCCGACTTTGACCAAACCATTTTGAACGATGCCCTGACCAAATTGGATGGCAACCCAGTGGCTTTGTATGAGCGTTTGCCGCCTTTGGAAGAGGCCGTCCCTGCCCAACCAGAAACAACAGTTGCTGCTCCCTTGCCTGTTAAAGCAGTCAAGGCCCCGTCGGCACCTGTGTTGGCTAAACCTAAAGCATTGCCGGTAAAAGTTAAGGCCGCCCCTACAAAACCTGCTGTCGCTAAGTTGGCAAAAAATGCAAAAACGTTGGCTGCCAAGCCGATAGATGCCCTGCCAAGCAAGGTTAAAGGGGCAAAAGGCAAAGTTGCCAAAGCCGCTGATATCAAAACCGCAAAAACTGCAAAAACTAAAGCCCCGGCCATTAAGGCCGCGCTTGCCAAGCCGGCAAAAGCCAAACTCGCCGCCAAATCTGTGGTCATTAAACAGGCGCTGGCGCGTAAAGGTTCACCAGGTGGCTATCATCACGGTTCTTAGCCTAGCTAAGGTTGCTGGCGGTTTTATTGGCCGTCAGTAAACAGCACTTGGACTTGTGTCCCTTGTGTGCCGCTCAATTTAAGTTTGGCGTTATGCAGTTCGGCGATTTCCTTAACAATGGCCAAGCCTAAGCCACAACCGTTACCGGGGCTGCCAGGAATGCGGTAAAAGCGTTCGAGGACTTTCGTTATCTCAGCATCGGGTATGCCTGGGCCATTATCACACACGGTCAAACAGATTTGGGGTGAGCGTTCCAGGCTGACGATGACACCGCCTTGGCCTTGCCCATACATAAGCGCGTTATCCAATAGGTTTGCCAGCAATTCGCGGAGCAAAACTTCATCCCCCTGCACCAACATGCTCTCTTCTTGGCTGTCAAAACTGATGTCCATGTTGTGTTGCAAAGCTTTAGGCACCCAATCCATACAGGTTTTTTTGGCTAATCCGCACAAATCGACGGTGGCCAACTCATGGCCGCCTCTGATGGGTTCCGAGCGGGCCAACACCAACAGCTGTGCGGTCAGGTGTGACATGCGGTCGGCACTGTTTTGCACCTGCATCAGGGCCGGCTGCATGGCGGTGATGTCCTGCTCACGCAGCGCCCGCTCCGCCTGTAATTTCAAGCCCGCCAGCGGGGTGCGCAATTGGTGGGCGGCATTGGCGATAAACCGTTGTTGGGTGGCAATCGCCAACGTCAATTGCTCCAATATGTCGTTAATGGTGTCAGTCAATGTCCGTACTTCCAGAAACACATGGTTTTCTGGAATCGGGCTTAAATCGCGCGATGAACGTCCGGCGATATGTTTGGCCAAGGTATGTAAAGGCTGCAAGCCTCGCTTTAAGCCTGATAGCAGATAGATGGCGGTCAAGATGACAAACACCACTTGCGGGATCAAATCCGCCAATAAAATGTCCGTCATCATGGCCCGACGTTTGTTCAACGTCTCCGCAACGTGGATGAACACTTGTCCGGGCGTGTCAATAAAGGTGATGCGCATCGACACGATACGCACCGGTTCACCGTACAAGGTGGCGTTGACATAGATCGGACGTGACCAATCAATGTCAGGCGCTAAGGGTTCGGGGACTTGCGGATCACCCGCCAGAACTTCCCCGCCGTTAGAGATGATTTTAAAATAAGTCTTGTCCTGCTCGTCCCATTTGATGATCTCCAACGCTTCCGGCGGATATTCGACCAGCACCTTATGTTGCCTGACCTTAATTTCTTGTCCTAAAGACCGTGTCGAATCCAGC
>JAQTNZ010000526.1 GCA_028713595.1 Methylovulum sp.
GGCGGCTCCCCGTACCAGCCGCCAAGCCCGCATCCAAACCGGCGACAAAATCTTCTATGAAGGGGGCGAACTCGGTCATTAGCATGGCGTTCAATCCGGTCATTTTTTAACGAGGATTAGCTTTCCTGCTTTACCACCCTTTTTCAGCTATAAATTTTGGGCGGCTTTATGAAAAACTTGATGATCGAGTATCAGGTTATTTGGCTGTATCGGCTTATAGGATAAGCCATTTCCAGTTTTTTGCCACTGGCGGCGACAAAAAAACCGGCTAACACATTTTCTTTTGCAATCCGGTGGGCGTGGGCTTATGCTGTGTTGCGGCAATGCGCCTTAACCTGCTTCCCACCACTAAATCTATGTCAGAGCTAAACGATCCTAGGGTATTTTTTGCGGCGGAGCGGACGCTGTTGGCGTGGAACCGCACGAGTTTGACGTTGATGGCGTTTGGTTTTGTCATTGAGCGCTTTGGTTTGTTTGTGCGTATTTTGTTGCCGCAACAAAGCACGGCGAGCGCTTTTTGGATAGGTTTGGGGTTTATTTTGTTGGGGGCGTTGGCGGCGGTGATGGCGGTCAGCCAATACCGCAAGGTGTTGCGGACGTTGAAGCCGATTGAGATACCGACGGGCTACCGCTCAGGTTTTGGGGTCTTTATCAATCTGATGGTGGCGACGTTGGGGCTTGCGCTGGTGGTGTATCTGGTGCTGGATGCCCATATTGTCGGTGGCTAGGGTAGGCGGCGGATGGTGCGCGTTTGCCTTTTTTGGGTGGCGGGGTAAGGGGTTGTGCTTATTTTTGTTTAATTTCAAGGGCATAACGCTATAATTCCTGATGGGTGCGGGGTGTTTATGCTTCGGTGTAAGCATTGGGTATATTATTAATACAAGGGTTAAGGTTGTTATGGCTGATGAAAATAAGGGTGTCAAAAAATATATTAAGACGATACTGGTTGTGATTGCTTTGGGGGTTTTTTGGGTGGTGTTGCAATCACTTACGGGTGTGCCGATGAAAATGTGAGGCTAAGGTGGTGTTGGGAAACGCTTTCTAAAACGCTTTTGCTTTTAACGGTTTTTGGGGGTAAGGGTATGACGGTTGCGTGGTTGGCTGATGTGCTGTTGTGGTGTACGCTGATTAATTATGCGGTGCTGATCGTTTGGTTTGTGGTCTTCATGTTCGCCCATGAGTGGTTGTACCAGTTGCATGGGCGGTGGTTCCGGTTGTCGGCGGAACAGTTTGACACTATCCATTACGCGGGGATGGCGGTTTATAAGCTAGGGGTGCTGTTGCTTAATTTAGTGCCGTATCTGGCTTTGTGCGTGGTGGGTTAAGCGGCTGTTCAGGCTGTTTATGGGAAACTAGCGCCAACTTAATAGCTTCCTAAAGAAGCCGACTTTGGCACGAGGACTTACCCATGAAAAAAACAGTGATGATCGGCTTGATGATGTTCGCCAGCGGCACGGCGATGGCCTACGATTATGTGGACGCAATGGCCCAAAGGGAGATAGCCGACATTAACGCCCAAGAACGGGCGGATGTCATGCACGAATTGCGGGAGGGCGATTTTAGGGAGGCCGAACAAGTCATCCGGCAGGACGAAGCCATAAAGCGCCAGGTACGGCGGCAAGAAGCTATGTATGATAGGGCTAGGGATAGGGAGCGGTACAATGAGGGTTATTATTCTCGATGGTAGGCGCATTGCATAGCCTGCGGAATGCGCCTTAGTGTCTGTCAGTTGCGGAAACTGTGTGGGTCATCCTGTCATCGGAGTGATAAGCTATTGGTCAATAAACCCATGCGATGGCTGTACGCTTGGCTAGGACTGCCCGACAAAATACTTTCCCCGAAAATACAAGGCCAGTTTGACCAAGCCTATCAGGGCGGGGACTTCCACCAAGGGGCCGATGACGGCGGCGAAGGCTTCGCCGGAATTGAGGCCGAACACGGCGACGGCGACGGCTATCGCCAGCTCAAAGTTGTTGCCGGACGCGGTGAAGGCCAAGGTGGCGCTGACGGGGTAATTGGCACCGGCTTTGGCGGCCATAAAGAAGGTCAGCAAGAACATGATGGTAAAGTAAATCACCAGCGGCACGGCAATGCGCAACACATCCAACGGCAGTTGCACGATGTATTCGCCTTTTAACGAGAACATCACCAAGATGGTGAACAAGAGCGCGATCAGGGTGATGGGGCTGATACGCGGGATAAAGGTCTGCTCATACCACTCGCGGCCTTTGCGCCGCACTAAGATAAAACGGGTCGCCATCCCTGCGAAAAAGGGGATGCCTAGGTAAATCAGCACGCTTTTCGCCACCTCCAGCATGGTCAATTTAACTTCCAAACCTTCGGCAATGCCCAGCAGGTCAGGCAAGACGGTGACGAAGATATAGGCGTAGAGCGGGAACAGCAGGACTTGGAAAATGGAGTTACAGGCCACCAGCCCCGCGCAGTATTCGCTATCGCCATCGGCCAACTCGTTCCAAACCAGCACCATAGCGATGCACCGCGCCAAACCGATGATGATGAGGCCAACCATATACGAGGGGTGGTCATGCAGGAAGATGATTGCCAAGGTAAACATCAGCACGGGGCCGATAACCCAGTTTAACAGCAAGGACAGCGAGAGGACTTTAAGGTCTTTAAACAACAGCGGCAATTCTTCATAACGGACTTTCGCCAGCGGCGGGTACATCATCAGGATTAGGCCGACGGCAATGGGTATCGAAAGGGTGCCGGATTGGAAAAGCCCTAGCCATTGAGTCAGGTCGGGGACAAAGTAGCCCGACGCTACCCCTATC
>JAQTNZ010000527.1 GCA_028713595.1 Methylovulum sp.
CCACATTACGCGAATCCAAGCCATTTTGGACACCCCCGCCAACGTGGCCGAAATAGCCGCGTTTAAGGCCTTTGGTGAGGAATTGCGCGACGACCTGAACAACGCCATTACCGACAGCGAAATTGTCAACATGCTGGCACAGCACCTGATAACCAAGCCTGTTTTTGATGCCCTGTTCCAAGATTACAGTTTTACCCAGCATAACCCTATGTCGGTAGCCATGCAGGACATTTTGGACAAATTGCAGGAACACCACCTCGACAAGGAAGCCGACACCCTGCAACGCTTTTATGACAGCGTGAAGCAACGCGCCCAAGACATTAACAACGCCGCTGGTAAGCAAAAGATCGTTGTGGAGCTGTACGACAAGTTTTTCCGCAACGCCTTCCCGCGCATGACCGAAAAACTGGGCATTGTTTACACCCCCGTGGAAGTCGTGGACTTCATCATCCATAGCGTCAATGACGCGCTACAAAACGAGTTCGGGCAGACCTTGGGGGATGAAAACGTCCACATCATCGACCCGTTTACCGGAACCGGAACCTTTATCACCCGCTTGCTGCAAAGCGGCCTGATAAGCCCCGCACAACTGCCCTACAAATACGCCAACGAAATACACGCCAACGAGATCGTTTTGCTGGCCTATTACATTGCGGCCATAAACATCGAGGCCGTTTACCATGACATCGTAGGCGGCGCGTACCAGCCTTTCAACGGCATTTGCTTAACTGACACCTTCCAACTGTACGAAAAAGAGGATTTAGTCAGCCAGATGCTGGTGGACAATCACGCGCGGCGCAGCAAGCAAAAGGCCTTGGACATTCGGGTTATTATCGGCAATCCGCCGTATTCAGTAGGGGCAAAAAGCGCAGACGATAACAATGCCAACGTGGCTTATGAATCGTTGGATAACAGAATCCGTGCAACTTACGCGGCACACTCTAAAGCCACCAACAAAAACGCGTTATATGATTCATACATTCGGGCTATCCGTTGGGCAAGCGACCGCATAAAAGATACGGGGGTTATTGGTTTTGTATCTGGGAGTGGTTTTATCGAAACACCCACAATGGACGGTATCCGCAAATGTCTGGCCGATGAATTTAGCAGCGTTTATATTTTTAACTTACGCGGTGATATTCGTAAGAACATGTTAAGCAAAGGCAGGGCGAAGGAAGGCCAAAACGTGTTTGGCAGTGGCAGTATGACCGGAATCGCCATTACCCTTTTCATTAAAAACCCTTATGCCCAAGAACAGGGGAAAATCTATTACTATGATGTGGGCGACGATTTAAAGCAAAGCGAAAAACTGGAAAAATTGAACAGCTTAAGAAGTCTTAACGGCATTACGGCGGCGGATAGCTGGCGAACTATCATTCCAGACCTGCATAACGATTGGTTAAGGCAGCGTGACGACAGCTTTAGCGAATTTATTAGTGTGGGGGATAAAAAAAGTAAAAATACTATAGTGATTTTTGAAAATTATTCAAGAGGGGCGGAAACGGGTAGGGATGCTTGGTGTTATAACTATTCAAAAAATGCGCTTACTACAAATATGCTTAGAATGATTTATTTTTATAATCAGCAGGTTGTCAGATATAAAAAGGCTTGTGAAGGATTAGATAAGCATAGTTATCCGAATATTGATAATATTGTAAGTCCTGATGCAACAAAAATCAGTTGGACTTCAAGTTTAAAAACGGATGCCAATAATTTTTTACAGCATCAATTTAACAAAAAAAATAACACGATAGGACTCTATCGCCCCTACGCAAAGCAGTGGACTTACTTTAGCAATCAATTTACGCATAGAGTTGGGCAGTTCCCTAAAATATTTCCAGATTCATTAGCAAATAAGGTTATTTGTGTCAGTGGAGTGGGTGCAAGAAGCGGTTTTTCGGCATTAATGACAAATACATTGCCAAACTTACATACCCTTGATACAGGCCAATGCTTCCCCCTAAAGCTTTACGAACCCGCTGTTAATGCCGACGACGGCCAGCCACCCAGCGGCGTGAAACCCCAAGCCGACTTGTTCAGCACCGAACAGACCGGGCTAACGGTGGACGTTTTTGAGCAGGTGGCCGACCAGCCGCGCTATACGGTTAAGGACGGCATTACTGATGCGGGGCTTGCCCACTTCCAAGCCGCTTACCCCGATGAAACCATCAGTAAAGAAGACCTGTTTTATTACATCTATGGCCTGTTGCATTCAGAAGACTATAAAAGCCGCTATGCCGACAACCTCACCAAGGAGTTGCCGCGTATCCCTTGCGTGAACAAAGCGGCGGATTATTGAGCGTTCAGTAAGGCGGGGCGGGCTTTGGCGGAGTTGCATATCCATTACGAAACCGTTGCACCGTACCCCGTGACGTTGGAATGTGGAGCCGCCGCTTTTGATGACCTTAAGGACACGGATTTTTACGTCACACAAATGAAGTTTGTCAAAAAGGGCGACAAGTCGAAAGTGGCCTATAACCATAAAATCATCATGACTGATATTCCGGTAGTGGCTTATGACTATGTGGTGAACGGCAAGCCCGCGCTGGAGTGGGTAATGGAACGCCAAGCAGTCAGCACCCATAAGGATAGCGGCATTAAGAACGACGCTAACGACTGGGCGATTGAAACAATGGGCAACCCGCGCTATCCGCTGGAGCTGTTCCAACGGGTTGTTACGGTAAGCCTTGAAACCATGAAAATAGTTAACGCCTTGCCGCCGCTGGAGATCGAAAAAAGCCATTAACGGCAGTTTGTGAACTAATCCCATGTACCCTAAAGGCTAATGATT
>JAQTNZ010000528.1 GCA_028713595.1 Methylovulum sp.
CCCGTTGATTTACGCCAGTTCCGCCGTTGGTACAGCCAAGCCGGAACACCAGTGCTGACCGTGAGCCATGCCTATAACGCCAGCACCCAAACCTTGACCTTAACGCTGGGGCAACAGTGTCCGCCCACCCCTGGGCAAGCCGTTAAGGAGCCGCTACATATTCCGGTTAAAGTCGGCCTGATTTATCCTGACGGCAGTGTCGCCCCTTGCCAGTTGGAAGGTGCTACCAGCCAGCCGGAAGTGATTTTGCAACTGACTCAAGCCCAGCAGGATTTTGTCTTTACGGGTTTAAGCGCCGCCCCCGCCATTTCCCTGTTGCGCGGCTTTTCCGCCCCCGTCAAGCTGGTCATGGAGCGTAGCCTAGAAGAGCTGGCGTTTTTGTTAAGCCATGACAGCGACACTTTTAACCGTTGGGAAGCTGGGCAACAATTGGTCGGGCAAGTCGTGACCGGATTGATCGCCGATATCCAAAACAACCGCGAGCTACGCTTAGATTCAATCCTCATCAAGGCCTTCCAGCAAGTCATTGCCCAGCCTTGGGAAGATTTGTCGTATTTTTCGTTATTGTTGAGCTTGCCGTCAGAATCCTATCTGGCGGAACAAATGCCGATTATCGATGTGGTCGCCATCCACACCGCCCGCGAGTTTGTTAAACGTAGCCTCGCCGAACAGTTGCAAAACGCGCTGCAAACCTTGTATCTGAACAATCACCGTGACGAATCAGGCCGTTTTGATGCCGGAGCCATAGGACGGCGGCGGATTAAAAACACCTGTCTCAATTATTTGTGTAGCTTGGATGATCCGGCCATTAAAAACTGGGCTTACCAACAATTTAAGACCGCTAAGAACATGACCGACCAGATGGCGGCCTTGACGGTTATGGTCAATAATCCGCACACCGCCCGTCGCCAATGCTTGGCGGATTTTTACCAACAATGGCAACACGAAGCCTTGGTGATTGACAAATGGTTTGCCCTACAAGCGTCCAGCCCTGATCCCGCCGCTTTCGCCACCGTACAAGCCCTTATGGCCCATCCGGCCTTCGACTTGGGTACGCCCAACCGTGTGCGGGCCTTAATCGGTGCGTTTAGCCAAGCCAACCCCTTGCATTTTCATGCCGCCAACGGGCAGGGCTACCAATTTTTGGCCGACCAGATCATTGCCCTCAACACCTTAAATCCGCAAGTCGCCTCACGCATGATTAGTGCGTTGACATCGTGGCGGCGCTACGATGAAGGTCGCCAAGCCCTAATGACGGCGCAACTGGAGCGGATTATCGCCACCGAGGCGATTTCTAAAGACGTGTATGAGATTGCCAGCAAAAGTTTGGCTTAATTGTCGGCTTTAGCCACTCCCTTGATTGCATCGGCCACGGCTTGTCTGTATCCTGCTCACCCAGACAATACATTTGTTTTCAAGGGAGCGATGGCTTGACGCAAAAGACTAAGGGCTTAACTGGCGTAGCGGTAAGCCCTCCGTTTCAGCCTTGTTGCTAAGTGGTGATCTGTTAACTATTTTACCCCGTGAAAAGGCCCTCTTTAAGTAAGCTAATAGGTCACAGGCTATAGTGTCATCTCTTAACTAGTGGGTTCGTTCATGCTGTCAGCCAACTTAGGCGGCGGTATTATCGCCGTGACGGTCGCAAAGGTTAGGGTGGCCGGTTGGCTTCTGTTTGGAACGGTATAACTTTTAGCCCAACAAGGTACAACATTTTCTAATGAGTGAAGAGATTTTAATTAATGTGACCCCGCCGGAAACGCGGGTGGCGGTGATTGAAAACGGAGTGGTGCAGGAACTGGTCATTGAGCGTAGCCGCGAACGGGGCTTGGTGGGCAACATTTATAAAGGCGAAGTCTGCCGAGTGTTGCCAGGGATGCAAGCGGCGTTTGTCGATATAGGTTTGGATCGGGCGGCGTTTTTGCATTTGTCGGACTTATGCAGCAAGGAGCTGGAAAAAAAAGGCTCGGAAAACATTGAGCATTATCTGCACGAAGGCCAAGCCATTGTCGTGCAGGTGGTCAAAGACCCTTTAGGCACTAAGGGCGCACGGCTGACCACAGAAATAGCCATCCCTTCGCGCTATCAGGTCTATATGCCATTCTCGCAAAATTCGGGGGTGTCGCAACGGATAGAGTGCGATGCCGAACGCGCCCGTTTACGCGCATGTTTGGACAGTTTTAGAAAAGAGCATCAATGCGGCGGCTTTATCGCCAGAACCGCCGCCGAATGCGCGGAAGAAGCGGTGCTAGTCGCGGACATGACCTTTTTGCTGAAATTGTGGGAATCCATTTCAGAAAAAATCATCACCGCGAAACCGAAAGAATTTATCCATAACGATTTACCGCTGAGTGTCCGCACCTTGCGTGACTTGTATAAGGAAGGCATTGATAGGGTGCGGGTGGATTCACGCGAAACTTATCAGCGCATGGTCGAGTTTGCCGAGGTGTTTGTGCCGGAAATCGTGCCGGTGTTGGAGCATTACAGTGGTGAATGTCCGGTGTTTGACATTTACAGCGTTGAAGATGAGATCAAAAAGGCTTTGGAGCGTAAGGTCAAGCTCAAGTCAGGCGGGCATTTGGTGTTTGACCAAACCGAGGCGATGACCACGGTGGATGTCAATACCGGCGGCTATGTCGGTGGCCGCAACCTGGAAGAGACCATTTTTAAGACCAATCTGGAAGCGGCGCAGACCATAGCGCGGCAACTGCGCTTGCGCAATCTCGGCGGTATCATCATCATTGATTTTATCGACATGAAAAGCGAAGACCATAAAAAGCAAGTGTTGCA
>JAQTNZ010000529.1 GCA_028713595.1 Methylovulum sp.
GTCAAGGTAAAGCCGCATTTGCGCAAGGGTTCGCTGGCACCTGCTTCACGCACGACAAAAACACGCGTGGTTGCCGGATCTTCATGTTGGCTCAGGTACAGGGCGGTAGCCATGCCGGAAGTCAAAATTTCGTTTTCGCTGACGGTCACGCCCATTCTGGCCAGTTTGTTGACGTATTGTGCCGGGGTCAGGCTGGCATTATTGGTGGCCAGGATAAAGCGCAAGTTTTGGGCGCGAAGGGTCTGGAAAAATTCGCCCAGTCCGGGGATGGCCTTGTCGCCGTGCCATAAGACCCCATCCATATCAATGATGAGGGCGCGAATGTTATTAAAGGGTTCCATGCAGTGTCTCAAATGAAAGGGGCTTTTTGGTCAGCTGTATAGTATAAAAGGTTTGCCGTCAATTGGCATCTTTAAAACCATCGGCAGGCGCTTTTTTCCGCTGCGCCATAGCATGGGTGTTGGTCGGCATCAAGGCCGGTAATGGCCGTAAACTGGCGGTTTTAGGCAAGTTTTGCCACCCATTAAGAAAATGAAATGTGATGATAGTGATTTTTATTGTAAAATTATGATTTTGTATGATATTTTTATGGGGTAACAATTGGCGGATAGGGGGGGTGGCGGAACATTCAGCATTGGGCATTGACATCCGTCCCTATTCTACTTTACAGTTACGTCCGCAAAACAATTATGCAACCAACTATAATTATTAATAACCCTTCGGAGCACATATCATGGCTAGACCATTAATTCAAATGGCATTGGATTCATTAGATTTTGACGCAACAGTTGCGCTTGCAGAACAAGTTGCGCCACACGTTGACATTTTTGAAATCGGAACCCCATGCATCAAACACAACGGTGTCAATCTGGTCAAAACTCTGAGAGCCAAATTCCCAGACAAACTGATTTTGGTTGACCTTAAAACTATGGATGCCGGCGAATACGAAGCCACCCCATTTTATGCCGCTGGCGCTGATATCTGTACAGTTCTGGGCGTATCTGGCTTGGCGACTTGCTTGGGCGTTATCAAAGCCGCCAACGCCTTCGGCGCGGAAGCACAAATCGACTTGATTAACGTTGAAGACAAAGCCGCTTGCGCCCGCGCAACCGCTGAAGCTGGCGCCCACATCATGGGTATCCACACAGGTCTTGACGCACAAGCGGCCGGCCACACCCCTTTCTCTGACCTGAACGACATCGCCAAATTGGGCCTGAACGTCAGAATTTCAGTCGCTGGCGGCATCAAGCCTGCAACTGTCCAAGACGTTGTCAAATCAGGCGCTAACATCATCGTTGTCGGCGCTGCCATCTACGGTGCCCCATCTCCTGCCGAAGCTGCTCGCGAAATCCGCGAACTGGTTGACGCAACTGAGGTATAAAAATGCACCAGCAACTTGTCATAGAAAAGATTTCAAGCATTCTGGAAGCCACAGACAGCACATATGATGTAAAGTTGACGCAACTGTTGGACAACGCCAAACGCATATTTATTGCGGGGGCAGGCCGTTCCAAGCTGGTTGGTAATTTCTTTGCTATGAGATTGGTGCATGGTGGTTACGATGTCAGTGTCGTAGGTGAAATTGTCACACCGAGCATAAAAAGCGGTGATTTATTGATCATTATCTCCGGTTCAGGGGAAACTGAGCAATTGGTGGCATTTACTAAAAGTGCTAAAAAGATAGGCGCCAACATCGTGTTGATTTCCGCAAAAAGCGAATCGACCATCGGTGACATGGCGGATGCAGTATTTCAAATTGGTCATGCCGAGCAATATGGAAAAGTCTTTGGTATGCCCATGGGCACTGTATTTGAACTATCCACATTATTATTTTTAGAGTCAACCATTTCTCATATTATTCATGATAAAGGGATACCTGAAGAAATAATGAGAGAAAGACACGCTAACTTAGAATAATGCCAAGGGAACGGGCCATAAACCCGTTCCCGTTTTATGTGGCTAATAACAAATAATATTTCCTGGCAAAGTCATGCAGATGACCGTTGCCACTGATAAGTAATTTAAAAGGAGAACAATATGACTTCGCGCCGAGAATTAGCGAACGCCATACGCGCTTTGAGCATGGATGCCGTACAGAAAGCAAACTCTGGACATCCAGGGGCACCAATGGGGATGGCGGATATCGCCGAAGTTCTCTGGAATGACTTCATGACCCATAATCCGACCCATCCAAAATGGTCGAATCGTGATCGTTTTGTTCTCTCAAATGGTCATGGCTCCATGCTGATCTACTCCCTGTTGCATCTGACAGGTTATGATCTGCCTATCGAAGAGCTGATGCGTTTCCGTCAGCTACATTCAAAAACCCCAGGACATCCTGAATACGGTTATGCGCCCGGCATAGAAACCACCACTGGCCCATTGGGCCAAGGCATCACCAATGCCGTGGGTATGGCTATAGCCGAAAAAGCCTTGGCCGCGCAATTTAACCGGGAAGACCACACCATCGTAGACCACAACACTTATGTGTTTTTAGGTGACGGTTGTTTGATGGAAGGCATTTCCCATGAAGCCTGTTCGCTGGCCGGTACTTTAGGCTTAGGCAAACTGATCGCGTTTTGGGATGACAACGGCATTTCCATCGACGGTCATGTGGATGGCTGGTTTACCGACAATACCCCGATGCGTTTTGAAGCTTATGGCTGGCATGTGATTGCCGATGTTGACGGGCATGATGCCGAAGCGATCCATAAGGCCATTACGCTGGCGAAAGAAGTGACCGGCAAACCCACTATGATTTGCTGCAAAACCACGATTGGTT
>JAQTNZ010000530.1 GCA_028713595.1 Methylovulum sp.
AAGGCTAAAACAAGCAGCACTAGCGCACCGGTTTGGGCAAGGGTTGTTATTTTTCGGGGCCTTTGTAATCCGGATTTTTGTAACAAAAACCAATATTTTTCTCAGCATATTCGCGGCATGATTCGTAGTCGTAATGTATACATTTGGTAGACCATGTCACCACACAATATGGCGCATCTGTTGAATCCTTTCGGTCAATCACACAATCCCATCCATTTTTGACCGACTGTTTGCATGCATCGTAGGAAGTGTACGAACAATCATCCGTATGAATTTTCCCGTCAGGTGATTTTGAACAAAACGTATCAGCAAGCGCATATTGCGGAAGCCAGCTTGCAAAGCATATCAACAGGCCAGCAAGATTTTTTTCAATTTTCACAACATCTCCTTTAATAGCATTACCTTGCAGCCCAATCCAAGAGGTGAACCAGAGCAGCTTGTTTTATTAGGCTACAACCGGCTGCAACCGTCCCATAAACTTTGTATTGGATGCCATACCAATAGTTTCATCAGGATTCGAGCAATACCGCTTCGGGAGGCAAGTCTGGAATTCGAAATGGAAGCTATGGGCGCTGGAACGGGCTAAGTTTATGATGTTTCAAGCATGTCATTTTACACAATCAGTTAAGCAATAGCTTAATATCATGAACAAGGGCATCCACCCCTTGTCCATAAGCTGAGTGCAGGCGCAACTTTCCGGATGGGTCATAAATATAGGTTCCGACCGAATGATCCAGTGTGTAATTATCTGGGCTATTACCCGGCTGTTTGCTAAAGAAAAGGTGGTACTCCTTGGCGGTTTCGGTAATTTGCGCCGGTGTGCCATAGAGCCCGATAAATTTCGGATTAAACGAGGGAACAAATTGAGCCAGGAGCGCTTGAGTATCGCGCTCTGGGTCCAGGGTTATGAACAGAACCTGCACCTTATCGGCGTCTGAGCCGAGTTGCTTCATTGCACGGGCGAGTTCCACCAATGTATTCGGGCAAGCCTCAGGGCAATGCGTATATCCGAAAAACAATACAACAACCTTGCCTTTAAAATCGGATAAGGTACGCTGTTTTCCCAGATGATCGGTCAGTCTGAAATTTTTCCCCGAGTCAATGCCGGTAACATCGGCTGACTTGAATGGTTGCGCCGCTTGCGGCTGATTGCAGCAGCAGAGGGATGTTATAGCCAGGCCCGTAAATAAGAGTTTTACAAATTGATTAAAGATTGCTGCTTTTGCCATACGTTATCGCGTTCGTCCTCTCGGTGTTTATTTAGCATTGCCGCAACATGGTCCGCAAATATTTTGCATGGATGGGTTTGAATTGCCCCCTCTGCGCTGGCGCGCCACTATAATGTCGATACATTCAAACCGCAAGGCGGGTAAGGCAGCATTTGGTCAGTGATTATCGGACATGAACTTGATATTGATAAAAAGTGTTCACCTCACCTGCGTGGCATTGAGCTATACGTTATTTTTCCTGCGCGGCATATGGCTTATTCAAGGCTCCCCCAAGCTGCACCTGCGCTGGGTGAAAATTATTCCGCACGTGGTAGATACAACATTGTTGGCGAGCGCCATCACGCTCGCAATCGGTATCCGGCAATATCCCGGTGTGGATGCATGGCTTACTGCCAAAGTGATCGGTATGTTGTTTTATATCGTGTTTGGCATGATAGCGCTTCGTTTTGGTAAAACAAGGCGCATAAAAATTACGGCGTGGGTGGCAGCACAAATAGTATTTTTCTATATTGTGGCCGTTGCATTCACGCATAATCCGCTGCCCTTTTCAGCACTATAATAAACGCAAATAAATCAGTAGCTTTATGGCTGGACGGCCTATTTTTACCAGCATGCTTTGGCAAGTTGCGGCAAGTAAGCGGATAAGCCGGCAACGGCAAATTCGGTTTGTATTGGTGAGCTGCTGAATGGGGTAAATTCAAATGTAAGTTTTTGAGATTGTGCGAGCTGCTTGATCAGTGGTGTTGCATCACGTGCAGAAATCGTTGCATTGGTCACTTCTCGCCAGCGCTGTGTAAAGGGCTTGTTGCCGTCAATCTGGAGATGAACAATCTGTTGATCAACTACGGTAACCTCCAGCGCCATTCCTGTTTCAACATAAATGGCCGCGCTTCCTTTTTTGCATTGAATGGTCAGGATAGGGACAGAGGTTTTCATCCAGCCCTTCACCGCCTTTTCCGCCTTGAGTGATAAGGTCAGCGATTCCCCTTCTGCGGATGGTGTGGGCAAAATCTGCCATTTACCATACGCTTGGGTAATTGTTTCAGCAACAACCGGTGCAGAGCAAGCGAATAGTAACAGTAAAGTACAGGCGCCTGGCGTTAGCCACGCAACAGCAGCGGCACAAGCTAATTTTTTTCTATAGCGCTTCTTATCATTGGAAAGGCCCATCAGTTATTCCTTGGTTTTTTCGGGAGGAGCCAGTGTACTGCAAGAAAGAAAAAATATATCATGGACGAGAATCTGATTTGCCAGTGAGCGCAATTGATCGTTTATTTTTTTGACTTAAGGGTCGGCATGTTGGTAATAAAAAGTTCCCCCATTAGCCGCCCCATTTTTATGAAACTTGACATACATCAAGGAATTTTTGTGCTTTGGCAACGAGAATTACGGATCTAAAGTTGTACTTGAAATGTACCTACTGCCATAAATTTTGAAATATTGGGGAGCTAGTCGATGGAAGTGATAAAGCAAAACGGAATTGAAGTCTCAGCCATTTGGCACAAAACGAAAATTTCTAGTTTGCGCATAAGTTTCATAGATGGTGCGGCTC
>JAQTNZ010000531.1 GCA_028713595.1 Methylovulum sp.
GCGAACTCGGTCATTAGCATGGCGTTCAATCCGGTCATTTTTTAACGAGGATTAGCTTACCTGCTTTACCACCCTTTTTCAGCTATAAATTTTGGGCGGCTTTATGAAAAACTTGATGATCGAGTTATAGCCACCTAGATGCGGTTGTTAAAAAACTGCACGACCAAGCGGGGTTGGAACGCGTTGCTGAGGGCGCCGGCGTATTCATGCCAAGCGACCAAACGGTAAGTGATTTTTTGCCCTGCGACGCAGGTGTCTATCCGTTGCAGGGAGGCGGCGGTGGCTGAATTGTTGCCGACCGTATTAAAGACCAGGCTGTTATAGTGATGGGGATCAGCCGCATAAGGGGCGGTATTGTCCAAAGTGATGCTAATGCCGCCTTGCACAACGCCTGTCGTATCACCCACGACTGGCGATAGCAAGATGCCCGCACTGCCTTGGGCGACCAGATAACCGGCCTCAGGGCAAACCGCAGCGACCGCGCCTAACGAGTTGGTGTCAGAAAAGTCCGTTTTGGTCAGCACCACCGATTTGGTGGATTGGTAAAAATCGAAGTCGCCAGCTACGGCGTATTGGCTAATGCCCAAAATCAGGCAGGTTGCGGCGATTAAAGTGCTCAGTTTATTAGATTTCATGATATTTTTCCGGGTAAAGGTTTAATGGGATTGATAGGTGTCAAATGCCCGACTCTCTGGGTGGCTCTTAACTATCGGAACAAATCATACTCTTGTTTACTAAAAAAACCCGTGAGCCATTACCCTGCCCTGGGGCAATATTTACATAACCTCTTGTGAATCATAGAAAGATGCTGCCAGTATCGTCATTTTAGCACCCTTGTCATTTTTTGAACGGTGTCGCTACGTTAAACGACCGTGCTAAAGCCCGATTATCTTTATCTTCACCGCCTTATCGTTTAATATCCTTGTTAAAGCCGCTAGAGATTTAACCTCATATTGGACACCCATCAATTACGGTAATTGCCTATGAATCGCTTGACGAATGGTTGTCCTTATTTATTCGAATCGCTGGGTTTGGCATTAGCTTACGCATTGCTTGCCAAACTCGCGGTTGCTTTTTATTCGGTCAACGGCTTTGTTTCTATTATCTGGCCCTGTAGTGGCCTTGCCCTGACCGCATTATTGATCGGTGGCAGCCGTTACTGGCCCGGTATTTTTATGGGTGCTTTGGCGGGCAACCTCATGACGGGCAATTCCCTTGGCATATCGGCATTGATTGCCAGCGGCAATGCTTTGGAAGCCTTGGCTGGTTTCTGGCTCTTATGCAATAACCGTCATTTTGACCTGGCCCTAAAGCACCCGCAAGATTATGTCTGGCTGGGCGTTTCTGCCATGTTGAGCGCCTTGGTTGGGGCGCTGATAGGCATAGCGGGATTGGCCTTATCCGGATTGCAGGCTCCACAAGCCCTTTTTGCCGATTTGCTGAATTGGTGGCAAGGCGATGTGTTGGGCATCATGCTGATAACACCGTTTATCTTGGTTTGGCGGCATCCGCCACACGGCTGGTTCAGTTGGGGGCGGCTGCCGGAAACCATTGCTTGTTTTGGCTTGGCTTGGTTTTTTGGGCAAATCATTTTTCTGGGCTGGTTTAGCCAATTGCTGATCCCCATGATGGGTTTTTGGATGATTTTGTTCTTTGTTTGGAGTGCGGTGCGGTTTGGGCATCACGGGGCTTTGCTGGTGATGTTCATATCAACCACGCAAAATCTGCTGGGGCTAGTCCGCCAAGCGGTGTTTTGGGGGGCGACGGATTTCCCGACGGGTATGGTCAATTTTTGGCTCTACTCGCTGGTGCTGTCCGGGGTAGGTGTGCTGCTGGCTTCGATCCTTTATGAAAGTAACCAAGCCAAACAAACTTTGAGCCTAAGCGAGGAAAAGCTCCGTAAAATGTTTGAAATGTCCCCTGTAGGTATGGCCAGAAACAGTTTGGACGGCCATTATCTTGAGGCCAATGACACATTCCTTGCGATGGTCGGTTATACCTTAGCGGAGCTTAACCAATTAACTTATTGGCATCTCACCCCCCAGGAGTATGAAGCTCAAGAGGCCTTCCAGCTTGACTTATTACGCACCCATCGGCGCTATGGGCCTTATGAAAAAGAATACATCCACAAGGATGGGCATCGCTTTGCCGTCCGCCTTAACGGGGTATTGATTACGGGCAGTGATGGCGAACAATTCATCTGGTCAATGGTGGAAGACATTACCGAACGCAAGCAGAACGAAGAAGCCATGCGGCTTGCCACGCTGGTCTACCAGAACAGCAGCGAAGCCATGATGGTGACTGATGCCCATGACACTATCATCGCCATCAACCCTGCCTTTACCTATCTGACCGGTTACACACAGGCCGATATTATCGGCCAAACGCCTCATATCCGCAGCCGAGGCCATCAAGATAAAGCCTGCTACCAACAGATGTGGCGGCAAGTCCATGCCACTGGGGCTTGGCAAGGCGAACTTTGGAACTTGCGCAAGTCTGGGGAAGCGCGTGCCGAATGGCTGAATATCAACACTATTTTCAACCAAGACGGCTCAGTCCATCGTCGGGTGGCGTTGTTCCATGACATCACCGAGAAAAAGGCCGCTGATGACCTGATCTGGCAGCAAGCCAATTTCGATTCGCTGACTGGCTTGCCGAACCGCCATCTGTTCCATAAACGCCTGACTGAGGAAGTTGAAAAAATGCACGGGCGACAGCGGCAACTGGCCTTGCTGTCCCTCGACCTTGACCGTTTTAAGGAAGTCAATGACAGTTTAGG